>JAEXSY010000271.1 GCA_023440105.1 Bacillota bacterium | reverse complement strand
CTCTTACTCCTTTACTTTTTTCTTATAGTTATTATTTCCTATTTTTCCAGCTCACTATACATAAAAAGAACGTTAGTAGATTTGTTTTACACAAACCTGCTAACGTTCCCAAACGAACGGTCTCCCGTTCGTTTTTTTAATATTAATAGTTATATAACTTGATTTCCTACATTAAGGATAAGGCTATTAATAAACCTATTTTCACATGTTCAAAGGTAAGGCCACCCTGAAGATAAGCTATATAAGGCTCTCTAATAGGCGCATCGCAGGATAGTTCTATGGACGCACCTTGAATAAAAGCACCGGCAGCCATTATTACTTGATCCTGATACCCAGGCATATCCCATGGTTCACACTCTACAAAGGAATCAACTGGCGACCCCTTTTGTATTCCCTTACAGAAATTAATTAGTTTATTCTTATCATTAAACTTAATACTCTGTATTATATCGCTTCTTTTATCCTTATAGCTTGGAAGCACCTCAAAGCCAAGGAGTTCCATTACTCTAGCACATAAGACAGCACCCTTAACAGCTTCCATGGTAACGCTTGGAGCCAAAAATAATCCTTGATAGAGCTGCCTCATTACTCCAAAGGTTGAACCGCACTCCCCTCCTATTCCAGGAACCGTCAACCTATAAGCTGCCTGTTCTACTAATTTGCTCTTCCCTGCAACATATCCACCAGTAGGAGCAATACCTCCTCCTATATTTTTAATCAAGGAGCCTGCTATAATATCGACTCCTACATCTGTAGGCTCTTTTATCTCAACAAACTCCCCATAGCAGTTATCAACAAAGGTAATAACATCACTACGTATTTCCTTAACAAATTCATTTAAAGCCTTTATATCTTCAATAGTTAGAGCTTTTCTCCATCCGTAGCCCGTGGATCTCTGTATATGTACAAGCTTAATACTCTTATCGCTTTCTAATGCTTCCTTTATTGCTGTATAATCAACCTTACCATCAGGTAGAAGATCTATTTGCTTAAAGTGTACACCATAATCCTTCAAGGAACCTATGTCTTCCTTATCTGTAATTCCTATAACATTATCTAATGTATCATAAGGTTTTCCACAAACGGATAGCATAGTATCATTAGGCCTTAAGCATCCAAAGAGTGCTGCTGTAATCGCATGAGTACCATTAACAAAATGAGGTCTTACAAGAGCCGCTTCAGTATTAAATACTTTTGCATAAACTTTATCTAAAGTATCTCTACCAATGTCACCATAGCCGTAACCTGTAGAAAAGGTGAAATGGCTTTCGCTTATCCTTTCCTCTTGAAAAGCAGATATAACTTTAAGCTGATTATATTCCTTTATATCATCAAGATTCTTTAACACTACTTTTACATCTTCTGAGGCCTTTTCAACAATATCGAAAACTTCATTACTTATATTATATCTTTTCTTAAAAAATTCTTTAGTTTCTTTTAACATTGGACCCTCCCAAGACAATAATTAAGGCAAATCATAGGATTTGCCTTAATTACTTTTATTCGTTATCTTCTTCACTGGCAAAATTACTAAATAAAATTGGCTTTATTGGAGTAATAGTTGATACAGCATGCTTATAAATGAGCATTTGCTTACCATCACTATCTAAGACAACGGTAAAGCTATCGAAGCCTTTTACTGTTCCCCTTAGCTGAAAGCCATTTGTTAAGTATATTGTTAAAGGTATTCTATTCTTTCTAGCATTATTTAAGAATATATCCTGCAGATTATTGGCTGTTTTATTCATTTCAATCCTCCGATATCTAAATATAATTTTAACTATATTATACAACTATAGAATCTTAATGTCATCTAAAATCTTATCTACAATATCCTCATCACAGCTGTAATTATCCTTATCAATAAATACAGCACGTGGATCCTTCCTAAACCAAGTGAGCTGTCGTTTAGCATAATTCCTGCTTCCTTTTTTTATATCCTCTATTGCCTCACCATAGGTAATTTCTCCTTGTAGATAGCTTATTAATTCTTTATAACCTATACCCTTCATGGATTGCATATCCTTAGTACAGCCATAGTCCATCAAACCTTTAACCTCTTCAACAAGGCCATTCTGAAGCATAATATCAACCCTCTTATTAATTCTATTATAAAGCTTCTCTCTATCCATATTTAATATATAGTAGTGGAGATCGTAGTCACAGGAATACATATTATCCTCTTTAAAATCACTAAAGGGTCTCCCAGTTATATGATAAACCTCTAAAGCTCTAATTACTCTTTTTAAGTTGTTGTGATGTATTACTCTATAGCTTTCAGGATCAATATCCTTAAGCATAGAATGAACAAACTCATTGCCCTTATCGCCTGCAATCCCTTCTATATACTCTCTGTATTCCTCATCCTTAGAACTTTCCGTAAAAGACATATTACATATAAGAGAATTTATATACAAACCTGTTCCTCCAGTAATCACTGGAATTTTCCCTACATCATGAAGTTGACTGATAATGTTTTGAGCCTTATCTTTGTATTCTGATACACTAAACTCTTCTTTAGGATCAATTATATCAATAAGATGATGATTAACTAAGCTCTGTTCCTCCTTTGAAACTTTAGCAGAACCAATATCCATATATTTATATATTTGCATAGAATCTGCTGATATAATTTCAGTATTCAATTCTTTTGCAATTTTTATAGATATATCTGTTTTACCTACAGCTGTTGGTCCTGCAATTATTACCAGTTTTTTGTTCATATAAAACACTCCAGTTTACATAATTATAATATTGTTACTGTATTCTCTTAAATAACTTTTCCATTTCATATAATGATAGCTTCAATATAGTTGGTCTCCCATGAGGACAGTGAAATGGTTCATCTAAGGAGGCTAAATCCTTAAGCAGCTCCTTCATTTCCTCTGTAGTCAGTTCCTCTTGAGCTTTTACCGCAGATCTACAAGCCATTCTAGCTATTGCATCATACTTATACTCCTCTGTTTTTCCACTACCCATATTCTTAAGGTTATCTAAGATACTTAAGAATATATTTTTACACTTTGACCTTCCAATTACATAAGGAGCTTCCTTTACAACCACTGTATCACTGCCGAATTCCTCTACGAGAAAACCTGCATCTCTAAAGACCTGGCTATTTTCTTTATAATAAGAATAATCATCTATATCCAGTTCTATAACTAATGGCACCAGCATTGTTTGAACTACTACCCTATGGTCTCTAATTTCCTTAATATATTTTTCAAACATCACCTTTTCATGAGCTGCATGTTGATCAATCAAATATAACATTTTATTATGTTCCCCTAATATATAGGTTTTATCAAACTGTCCTATTATACGTATGCTGCTAAAATCTAAATTTCCTTTTTTTCTATCATTAACATTGGAAATATTTGTTTCTGCTTCTTTTATTTCTTCCTTTTTTTCACGAACCGTCTCATGATAAGTCTCAGGTGGTTTTAAATCTACCGGTATATCAACATATGTTATCTTATCTGACAGAGATTCAGTTTTATTAAGTTCTATGTCTTCTTTATTATTAACTCTTTCTTTACTTTCTTCTGATCTTATAGCATTCTCATAATTGAACATCACTGGTTCAGATTTTTCTCCTAAATCCATGGTTATTTCTTCTGGAAGAATAAAACTCTCTTTTATAGAATTTTTAATAGCTTGATGAACAGTATCGAAAACTATTTTAAATAAGACTCTTTCATCCTTGAACTTTATCTCAGCCTTGGTAGGATGGACATTTACATCTATTAACTCAGGATATATATCTATAAAAATCACAAAAAAGGGAAACTTATTGATGGTAGCAAAGGATTTAAAAGCATTCTCCACTGCTGCAGTAATTAGCTTACTCTTTATATATCTCTTATTTACATAAATAGATTGATTATTTCTAGAGCCTCTACTAATCTCAGAGTTACCTACATAACCATAAACAGAAAGCTCATCCCCATGATTTTCAAACTCTATGAGATTTTCTTGAATCTTTTTCCCATATATATTTCTTATGACATCCATAGGATTTCCACTTCCAAAGGTAGAAAACTGCTTTTTATAATTATTTGTATATGTAAATGCTATGTTAGGATTAGCTAATGCAATTCTATTTATAATATCTCCAATCAAAGCGCTTTCCCTAGATGTACTTTTTAAAAACTTTTTTCTAGCTGGAACATTGTAGAATATATCCCTTACCTCTATTATAGTACCTTTATTCATAGGGTAATCTTCTAGACTAACCTTTATTCCACCTTCATACTCTATTGCTTTGCCTCCTACTCCCTCTTCTGTCTTGGAAAATAGTTTAACCTTAGCAATCGATGCTATACTGGCTAAAGCTTCCCCTCTAAAGCCCAAAGTTCCTATCTTAAATAGGTCGTCAATATCCTGAATTTTGCTTGTAGCATGAGGCAGGAAGGCTTTTTCAATATCCTCAGAATGTATTCCCATACCATCATCGGTAATTCTAATTAAAGCCTCTCCACCCTCCTCTATCTCAATATTAATATGTAGAGCACCAGCATCTATACTGTTTTCAATAAGTTCCTTAACCACAGAAGCTGGTCTTTCTACCACCTCTCCTGCAGCAATTTTATTAGAAATAACCTCATCTAAAAGGTTAATTCTTTTCATATTTCCACCCCCTAAATTATAGACTTGGAATCCTGAACTAATTTGTGCAAGGTATTTAAAGCTTCCATGGGTGTCATATTTAATGTGTCTAAACCTTTTAAGGAATTAATTATTATATCTTTTTCGTAATCTAATATACCAAGCTGAACACCTAAATTCTTCTCTTTTACATATTGGTTGTTATTATTATCCTCTTCAGAAGTTATTGAATCCCCTTCAAGATTTTTTAATATATCCTTAGCTCTTGATATTACCTCCTCAGGAAGACCTGCTAGCTTTGCTACTTCGATACCATAGGATTGGTCAGCACCTCCAGGAATTATTTTTCTTAAGAAAACTATAGTATTATTTACTTCTTTAACTGCTACAGAGTAATTTTTTATCCCCTTAATTTTATCCTCTAATCTTGTAAGCTCATGATAGTGAGTAGCAAATAAAGTTTTACAACCAATACTACTGTTACCTGCGAGGTATTCAATTACAGACCAAGCTATGCTTAAACCATCATAGGTACTTGTTCCTCTACCGACCTCATCTAATATTACTAAGCTATTTTTAGTTGCATACTGTAAGATATTTGACACCTCAGCCATTTCTACCATAAAGGTACTCTTTCCGCCAGCTAAATCATCTGATGCTCCTATCCTTGTAAATATCTTATCATTAATAGATAAACTAGCCTCTGTTGCAGGAACAAAGCTACCTATTTGCCCCATTATAGCTATGAGTGCAACCTGCCTCATATATGTTGATTTACCAGCCATATTAGGCCCAGTAATTATTAACAATTGATCATCCTTGCTATCTAATTTACAATCGTTGCTAACAAAATTACCCTTAGGAAGCATGCGTTCCACTACTGGGTGTCTGCCTTCTTTAATTATTATACTATTACTATTATTAATTGTTGGCTTTGTGTAATTATTCTCTCTAGCAACTATCGCTAAAGATAGCAAGCTATCTATTTGGGATATGATAGAGGCAGCCTTCTTTATCTTTACGATTTCTTTTTCTACCTCTTCTCTTACCTTAACAAACTCCTCATATTCAAGCTGAACAAGCTTTTCCTCTGCACCTAGTATTTTATTTTCCATTTCTTTAAGCTCTTCTGTTATGAATCTCTCAGCATTAGCTAAGGTTTGTTTTCTGATATACCTTCCCTCTGGTATTGATGAATAATTAGCTTTACTGATTTCTATGTAATATCCAAATACCTTGTTATATCCAACCTTAAGAGATTTTATACCTGTTTCCAGCCTCTCTGAAGCTTCTAAATTAGCAATCCACTTCTTCCCATTAAGTTTTGCCTCTCTAAGCTCATCAATATAATCATTATAGCCTTCCTTAATTAAATTTCCCTCTTTTAGAACTATAGAAGGCTCATCTTTAATAGAAGAATCTACAAGCTTTACTATATGTTTAAGCTCTTCTAAGCTTTTATTCAGTTCTTTAAATTGCTTTGATGGCAATTGTGATATTATCTCCTTAATTCTAGGAATATGCATTAATGAGTTCTTGAGGGAAAGGAGCTCCCTAGCATTAACATTCTTAGAAGCTATCTTTCCTGATATTCTTTCGATATCATAAATATTTTTAAGGGCTTCTTTTAAATCCTCACAGAGAGTTAGATTGCTCCATAAGTCCTCAACACCATTTAATCTTTTCTCAATAGCCTTTTTATTTAATAAAGGCTCTTCCACCCATTTTCGTAGAGTTCTTCCTCCCATAGAGGTTGTTGTTCTATCTAATATCCATAATAAAGATCCTTTTTTAGTTTTTTCTCTAAGGCTTTCTGTAAGCTCTAGATTCCTTCTAGAATTAATGTCAATAGACATATATTCTTCCACATAGTATCTCTCGGCATTATTAATATTAGATAAGGAAGTTTTTTGAGTCTCTAGTATATATTTAAGCAATGACCCTATAGAGTATCTACAGAAAGCTTCTGAGTAATCATCACTATTAAATTGACTTTCTATAGTACATTCAATATCTTCTATGAAAAACTTGTCAGTTTTTTTATTTATGTATATACCATAACCATCCAGGTTATTTTTTAGCTGCTCATAGAGGTGCTCAGTGATTAAAAGCTCTGTAGGCATGATTTTATATATTTCATCTATAATCTTTTCTCTAGAGTATTCGAATTCAGTAGTATATAGCTCTCCTGTGGTAATATCCACATAGCTAATTGTTGCCTTAGCTTCACCTTCTTTACCATAAATACTCATAATAAAATTATTTTTATCTTCCTGTAAATAGCTATCCTCATTATAAGTACCTGGGGTAATAACCCTAATAACATCACGTTTTACTATCCCTTTTGATAAGGCTGGATCTTCGACCTGCTCACATATGGCTACTTTATATCCTTTATTAATTAATCTACTGATATAATTATTAGATGCATGATAAGGTATTCCACACATAGGGGCTCTTTCAGGAAGTCCGCAATCTCTCCCTGTCAATACAAGCTCTAGTTCCTTAGAGGCTTTTTCAGCATCCTCGAAAAACATTTCATAAAAGTCTCCAAGCCTATAAAACAGGATACAATCCTTATATTGTTCTTTTATATTAAAGTACTGCTGCATCATTGGTGTTAATGCCACAAACACACCCCCTATAATAATATAAAAGCTCTTTAAAAAGAGCTTTTATTTTTAAATTTCTTCGCCCATAAGAGAGAAGGATTGAGCTTTTGTTATCTTTACCATCCTGAGCTTTCCAATTCCCTTACTATCTCCTATGAAATTAACCAGCTTACCTGTTCTTGTTCTTCCAGTAAGCTTTGATGGATCATTTTTACTTTCACCTTCCACAAGGACTTCTACTTCTCTACCTTCATATTCTTTATTTTTCTTTGCAGCTATATTGTTTACTAGCTCAATAAGCTTATTAAATCTTTCATGTTTAATACTATCATCTATTTGATCTTCCATTCTATCTGCAGGTGTATATTTCCTTCTTGAATAAATAAAAGTGAAGGCTGAATCATATTCTACCTCTTCTACTAAAGAAAGAGTATCTTGGAAATCTTCCTCGGTTTCTCCTGGAAATCCAACAATTATATCAGTTGTAAGTGATACTCCAGGTATCTCTCTTTTAATTTTTTTAACAAGATCTAAATAAGCTTCTCTTGTATAGCTTCTATTCATCTTTTTGAGTATTCTAGTTGAACCACTTTGCACTGGAAGATGAATTTGCTCACAAAGCTTACTTCCCTCTTTAATTGCTTGTATAACCTCATCGGATAAGTCCTTTGGATGAGAGGTCATAAATCTTATTCTATCAAGTCCTGGGATTTTATCTATTCTTTTTAATAAATCTGCGAAGGTAATCTCTGGCTCTAAGCCCTTACCATACGAATTCACGTTTTGTCCAAGAAGAGTTATTTCTTTATAACCTTGGTCTACTAAATCTATAATTTCTTTTTCTATTTCTTCAGGTCTTCTACTTCTTTCCCTTCCTCTAACATATGGTACAACACAGTAGGTACAGAAGTTATTACAGCCATACATAATAGTAACAAAGGCTTTATAATCACTTTTTCTCTCTATAGGTACTCCTTCTACTATTTCAGTTTCCTTATCTACAATTTCTTTTACTCTTACACTGTCCTGTTTTACCCTAGATAAATATTCTGGGAACTTATATGCATTATGAGTTCCAAATACTATATCAACGTGTGGGAACTTTTTCATAATTTCATCAGCAACCCCTTTTTGCTGCATCATGCACCCACATATAGCAATAATCAGCTCAGGATTAGCTTCCTTTAGCTTTTTTAAAGCACCTACGTTTCCATAAACCTTTAACTCTGCATTTTCTCTAACACAGCAGGTATTAAAAATTATTACAGATGCTTCCTCTCTTTTAAGAGTACCAGTATACCCCATTTTTTTCAACATTCCTGCAAGCTTTTCTGAATCCTCTTCATTCATTTGGCATCCCCAGGTTTCTATATAATATCTAGGCATTTGTCCTTTGATCATTAGTTTACCCCTCTTTATAGTTATTTCTATCCTAGTTTATTATATATAATTTAATAAATTTTTTAAAGTAATTTTTTGAGGTTAATATTAATAGCTAATTTAAATTCTAATGAAATAAATATATAGTTATATTTTTACTAAATAATAATTTACTTGAAATTTTGAAATTGTTTTCATGGTAAAATATAGTGGTATAATTATATAGCTAGTTTAATTAAGGAGAGGATTTATGTGAAATTGAAATTAGCCGATAGAATGGAAAATATTAAAGCCTCGGAAATAAGAGAACTTTTAAAATTGACGGAGGATCCTGATATTATCTCCTTCGCTGGAGGTCTTCCTGCCCCAGAACTATTTCCTGTTAAGGAGATTAGCAAAATAGCCTCTGACACTATATTAATGGAAGGAAAAGCAGCATTGCAGTATAGTACTACGGAAGGTTATTCTCTCCTACGAGAAATAATAGCTAAGGAAAGGATAAAAGAAGGGTATCTTAAAGCAGAAGCAGGAAAAATTCTTATAACTAGCGGTTCACAGCAGGCACTAGATTTTTCTGGCAAGCTTTTTATAAGCCCAGGAGATATTATTTTTTGCGAGAGTCCAACCTATCTAGGTGCAGTAAATGCTTTTAAGGCATATAATCCTCGTTTTGTAGAGTTGCCTATGGATGATGAAGGGATAATCATAGAAGATTTTATTGCTGCTATAAAGAAATATCCAGAGGCTAAATTTTTGTACACTATACCTGATTATCAAAACCCTTCAGGTATAACACTCTCTATTGAAAGAAGAATGGAAATTGCCAAGCTATCCGAATTCTACGAGCTTCCTGTTATTGAAGATAGTCCCTACAGCGAGCTTACCTTTGAAGGTGATACCCTGCCTTCTATAAAAAGCTTCGATGAGGGTGGCTATGTGATTCAGTTAGGCTCCTTCTCTAAGACCTTCTGCCCAGGCTTTAGAATAGGCTGGATTTTTGCTGAAGATGATATTCTTCAAAAGTATATTTTGATTAAACAAGGATCAGACCTCCAATGCAGCAGCCTTGATCAGCGCATCATCGCTAATTACTTGAAGATATATTCCTTAGATGAGCATATTCTAAAACTTAGAGAAACCTATAAGAAAAGAAGAGATATAATGCTTAGTACAATGAAAATACACTTCCCTAAAAACGTTAAGTATACTCACTCACAGGGTGGATTATTTACATGGGTTGAGCTTCCTTCCCATATTGATACAAAGGCATTATTAGAAGAGGCTCTAAAATATAAAGTTGCTTTTGTACCTGGTTCATCATTTTTTCCCACGGCAGACAAGAACAACTTTATGAGACTTAATTATTCAAATATGAGTGAAGAGAAAATTACAGAAGGAATTATAAGACTATCTCATATAATCTCAAAGTACTGCGAAACCTCAAGTACACAAGAAAAAGAATTAATTAAAGTATAAATTACTTTATAAAATTATAAGGGGGACCACTATGGATTTATCAAACAGAATAAAAAATATGCAATTTTCACCTATAAGAAAGCTCAGTTCTTATGCTGATGAAGCAAGAGAAAGAGGCATAAATATTATAGGCTTAAATATAGGACAACCAGATATACCTACACCAGGAATATTCTTTGAAGCATTAAATAATTTTGCCTCTAATGTATTAGAGTATAGCGACTCAAGAGGCATTGAGCCTTTAAGAAAAAGTATGTCAGAATACTATACTCGTTTGGGATATGATATAAATGCTTCTGATATATTAATAACCAATGGAGGTAGTGAAGCTCTACTTTTCACCTTATTAAGTATTTGTGATATAGATGATGAGGTAATAATCCCAGAGCCTTTTTATACTAATTATAATAGCTTTAGTGATATTGCTTCAGTGAAGGTTGTTCCCTTCAAAACCTTAGCAGAAGAGGGTTTTAAGCTTCCTAAAGCAGAAGATATAGAGATGCTTTTAACCCCTAAGACAAAAGCTTTGTTAATATCCAACCCAGGGAATCCAACAGGTGCTGTTTATAACAGAGAGGATCTTAATAAGCTTGTAAATCTAGCAATAAAACACAATTTATATATCATATCTGACGAAGTTTATAGAGAATTTGTTTATGACGATTTAACTTTTACTTCACTACTAGACTTTCCAGAAATAAAAGACAGGGTCATTATTATAGACAGCATATCTAAACGTTACAGTGCTTGTGGTGCAAGAATAGGCTCTCTAATAACAAAAAACTCAGATTTAATCAGTAATGCACTAAAACTATGTCAGGCAAGATTATGCTGCCCAACTTTAGAACAATTAGCAGCAGCAGAATTAGTCAATGTTTCAAAGGATTATTTCACTGAAGTAATTGAAGAATATAAGGAACGAAGGGATATTTTATATAATGCTTTGACTTCTGTTCCCGACATAGTTTGTAAAAGGCCTTCTGGTGCTTTTTATTTAATAGCCAAGCTCCCTATAGAAGATGCTGAAAAGTTTGCAGTATGGTTATTAGAAGAATTCTCAAGGAACAATAAGACCGTTATGGTAGCACCTGCCTCCGGCTTTTACTCTACTAAAGGATTAGGTAAGGATGAAATTAGACTTTCTTATTGTGTCAATCAAGAAGAATTAAAAGCAGCTGCAGAGATTCTCATTGAAGGGTTAAAGGAATATAAAAAACATAACAAGTAAGAGGCATTTTATGCCTCTTATTTTATTTTATATTCATAATGTATTATGTTACTGCAGGTTTTAAAGCCGAAGTCACTATACAGCTTTATTGCAGCTATATTATTTATATTTACTCTTAGAAAAATGTTTTTATATCCCATAGCTTTAGCTTCATTTAATATATAGCTTAGGAGATATCTTCCTAAACCATGTTTTCTTTTGGATTCCAGAATACCAAAGTTTACTAAAAGCACGGAATCTACATAGTCATGCTTAATAAGCTGCCCATATCCTACTTCAGAGCCTTGAGAGAGAATAAAAAATCCTCCACCTATCAAATAATATTCCTGCTCTTCATCATTATACATATCTTTTATACTAAGAGGAACTCTTCCTTCACTAAAAAAGATATCATTTTGTAATTTACACCTTAGGCTTTCATCCTTATCTTCAATAAAGGTTCTAAAGTCTATATTTTGTCCCCTCTTAAAATCGCAAATATGAGCCTCTAGGGAATATTTCATTTCAATATAATGATTTATACCCTTGAAGGATAAACGGTCTAAAATTTGCTTATTAAAGCCATTTAAGCGACATTCATAGTAAAATGTGTGTCCATGTCTAAAATATTTCGATAGCTCGTTTATATCGGTAACTTTTGAATTATCGTCTATATACAAAGAATATATTTTATTCACCTTATAATCAGTTTCTTCGGTCCAAATATATCCTACGTATTCATCCTCCATTCTGATTAAAAACACTTTCTTCTTAAGACGAATAATCTTAATCCAATCTAAACTACTATAAAATTTATAAAAATCTTCATTCAGCTGGTTAAATGCTTTAGCTTTATTTACAAACGTTTCAAATACCCGTTTATTAGAAGAACCTAACTGCTCTAATATCATATAACAACCTCTCATTGCAACTCTATATAATGTAAAAATTCTTTAAGAAAACCTTCGTAAAGCAGCTTGTAGCTTTGAATCTTTTCAAGCTTTTTTAAATATCTCTCCTCAGTCCAAAAGGTTCCTTTATTATATCTCTTCCTACCTAACTTCCAGAATCTATGTGGAAAAGTTACCACCGCCATAATCAAATATAGTTCGCTTTTCAATAATCCTTTAACACTATCATACTCTTCAATCAAAACTCTTGCCTTTGAAAAATCCCAAGAGTACTCACTTTTATACATAAGCCTTCTTATGAGCTTTGCTAAATCCACTACTTGATAACTTAATACTATGCTATCTAAATCAATTATATATAGTTCATTCTGTAACATAATTAAATTTTGGTAGTAATAGCTATCGTGACATATGCCTATATCCATATTATTAATTTTATTATAGGAGTAATTAGAAATCAATTCCAAAGCATTAAGTCCATAATTATATGCCAGACGTATTTCCTCATTATAAGCTTTATCAAATTCTGTAGGAATGAGTTTTTTATCAATAATCTGTGAATATTTCGTAAAATCTTTAAGTTTCCTCTTCCACTCACTCTTAAGATTAAAATTATTTTCTTTTAACTTCAATTTATTTTTCTGAAGCTTTTGTGTTTCTTTATGAAAACAAGCAAGAAGCCTAACAGCCATTATAGCCTCATTAATATCATTAAGGTTTGCCTCTCTACCATTTATCCATGTGGTCATATAGAATAAATATCCCTGCTCAATTACAAACAGCTTTTTATTTTTTGTAGTGATATACTTAGCTAAATATTTAAAGTTTAGCTTCAAAAGTTCTTCTGAAACCAGATATCCGTTTTTAACCTTCTCTTCTCCTGACTTCATTCTCTTTAAGCAAAAGATTCCTTCTTCCGCAACAATTTTGTAAGCACTACGTTTTCTATATACATACTTAGGTATACATTTATAATGGCTTAAAGCTTTTAATAACAGTGATTTTTCTCTCGGGAGAATACATTCGTCAAAACAAACCTCCTGCTTCATTTTTCTACTCCTATAATATTACTTGTAATATGTATATTTTAAATATAAATTATTATAACTAGATAAGTAAATAAGAGGAGAAATTATGCTAAAAAACCGGAAGCATTAACTTCCGGTTTATTTTATATTTCTTTCATATTAAGAGATATTCTCTTTTTCTCACTGTTAACATCAATAATTACTGCTTTAACAACTTCTCCTATTTTCAGAGCTTCACTAGGGTGATTTATTCTTTGATTACTTATTTTTGATATGTGAAGCAGAGCATCAACTCCTGGCTCTAATTCAACAAAAGCTCCAAAATCAGTAAATCTAACTACCTTCCCCATAGTAATATTGCCTACAGGATATTTTTCTTCAATGTTTGTCCAAGGATCTTCTGTTAAAGCTTTTACACTTAAAGAAACTTTTCTTTTCTCATTATCTATAGAAATAACCTTAACATCTATAACATCTCCAACTTTGAAAAGATTCTTAATTTTTACCTTACCCCAGCCAATTTCTGAAA
>JAEXSY010000258.1 GCA_023440105.1 Bacillota bacterium | reverse complement strand
GTAGTATACATGAAGGATCTTATTTAAAATTTATCAATAAATAAGGATAAAGGAGAGGTAATTTATGTTAATCAAAGCATTATTAGTAGCTGCTTGGGCAGGATTATGTGCATGGGATCAATACGGGCCCCACTTAGGCTTTAGAAAACCATTACTTGCGGGGGCAGTAACAGGGCTTATTTTAGGAGATTTGACCCAAGGTCTTATAATAGCGGCAACGTTAGAATTAATGTGGTTAGGAGTAAATAATGTAGGTTCATATGTTCCACCAGATGTTATTTCAGGTTCAGTAGTTGGCGTAGCAATTGGAATTTTATCCGGGGGAGGAGAAGCAACAGGGGTGGCTGTAGCGATTCCAGTTTCATTACTTGTACAACAAATGGATATGTTATGTAAAACAATTAGTATTTCTTTAGTGCACAAAGCAGATGAAATTGCTGAAACAGGTGATTTCGACAAGATAGACAAACTTCAGTATATGGGTGGAGGACTAATTTTCTTAAGTAGAGCAATACCTACTTTTATAGCCGTATTTTTAGGTGCAAGTGCAATTGATTCTATTATGGCAGCAATACCTGAAAGTGTAATGACTGGTTTAACAGTTGCATCAAAAGCAATTCCAGCAGTAGGTATAGCAATGCTTCTAACTATGATGCTTAAGAAGAATATGTGGATGTTCTTAATACTAGGATTTACATTAACTGCATACTTAAAGCTACCCACATTAGCGTTAGCATTAATTGGTGCATGCTTTGCAGGTATCTACGATTTAATTATGACTAATAAGCAAAGTTCAGCATCTGATAATAAAACAGCCAATCAGACAGCCGCTGTAGCTGTTGAAGGAGAAGGAGGATGGGATCTATAATGGCTAACTTAATTGATAAAAAAGACCTAAATAAGGTGTTTTGGAGGTCACAAATCTGTCAATTCTCTCATAACTATGAAAGAATGCAGAGCTTAAGCACAGTTTATATACTGAAACCAATACTTAAGAAGCTTTATAAGGATAAATCAAAAGAAGATAGAGCTAACGCTATGAAGAGACACTTAGAGTACTTCAATACTCACCCAATAGCAATGCCTTTCATTTTAGGTATCGTAGCAGCATTGGAAGAAACAACTGATGAGGATCAGAAAGAATCTGTAATCTCCATGAAAACAAGTTTGATGGGACCTTTAGCTGGTATTGGTGACAGTATGCTTAACTTTACATGGATGCCGATAGCAGGGTCAATTGGGGCAGCCCTTGCTTTAGATGGAAACATGTTAGGTGCTGTATTAATGTTTTTAATGGTTAACTGCTTATATATACCGTTAAAATACTACGGTTTAACTAAAGGTTATTCTAAGGGCATGGAGATTTTAGGCGGAGATGATAATGGCAAAGGTATATTTGATAGATTAGCAAATATGGCCAACGTCCTTGGAACCATTGTTGTTGGTGGATTAATTGCAACAACTGTAAAAGTAGCCCTTGGCATTGAAATAGCAGCAGGAGAAAACCCTTTAATGCTGCAGGAAATGTTAGACAAGGTAATGCCAAACTTGCTTCCATTAGCGCTAACATTCCTTTGCTACTACTTACTGAAGAAATCTAATGGTAAAAATGCTGTTTGGGTAATATTTGGAGTATTAATTATAGCAGTACTATTATCAATGGCTGGAATTATTGTATAGGAAAAATGATATGAATTTAAGAAGTTAAGCATTTATGGTGGCACTAAATTTTATTATAAGCTTGGAGGATATTATACATGAGAACAGTGGTAGTTTTAATGGATACATTAAAAAGAAATATGATGGAGGTCTATAATAACGAAACTTGGGTAAAGACCCCAAATATAACTAAATTCTCTAAAGAAGCTGTTACATTCGATAATCATTGGGTTGGATCTGCCCCATGTATGCCTGCAAGAAGAGATATTCTTACTGGACGCTTAAACTTTTTAGAAAGATCATGGGGGCCTATAGAACCCTTTGATATAACATTACCTAAGGTGCTATCTGAAAATAGTATTTTCAGTCATATAGTAACGGATCATCCCCACTATTTTAGGTTAGGGGGAGAGGATTATGTTCAACAATTCTCTACATGGGACTTCTATAGAGGACAAGAAGGGGATCCATGGATATCAAAGATAGATGATCCATCATTTATGCCAGATAATTATTATGGGAAGTTAAGAAAGCAATATCAGTGGAATAGAACCAAATGGGATGGACAAGAAGATGAATATCCAACTCCAAAAACATTTAATGCAGCCTGTGAGTGGCTTGAAGATAATAAGGAGCATGATGATTTCTTTTTAATGGTAGAGACTTTTGATCCTCATGAACCCTTTGATGTTCCGGAAGAATACATGAAGATGTATGGGTGTCAATATGAAGGACCTTATTTTGAAATTCCAAATTATAAAGAAGTTGATGTACCAGAGTATGCATTAGATTATATCAATAAAAGATACGCTGCATTACTTACCATGACAGATAAGCATTTTGGAAAATTAATAGATAAGCTAAAGGCTTTAAATATATATGAAGATACTTTAGTTATCGTGACAACAGATCATGGATATTTCTTAGGTGAAAGAAATTATTTTGGCAAGAATTATATGCATATGTATAATGAGTTAGCTCATATTCCTCTATTAGTACATTTCCCAGGTGGAAAGATGGCCGGACAAAGAGTGAATTCACTAACTCAAAATATCGATATTATGCCAACGGTTTTAGACTATTCGGGAATAGATATTCCAAAAGATGTTCAAGGAGTCTCATGGAAATCAATAGTTGATGGAGGCAAGTATAACAGAAGCTATGCTTTATATGGATATCATGGAATAGCTATGAATATTACAGATGGTGAGTATACATATTTTAGAGCACATAATAGGGAGAATAAACCATGCTTTGAATATACATGTATTCCTACAACTATTAGAAAGTATTTAGGAAAAGGTAGAGAAAAAGAAATTGAAATGGGAAGATTCCTAAAAAGAACTGACTATCCTGTTTATAAGATTCCAATAGGAAAACCTTCAATAGTAGATAATGTTGATGACGCCTTAAAATATACAGCAGAGAGTAAGTTATTCAATATAGTAGAGGACTATCTTCAAGTTAATCCAATTAAGGATGAAGCTATAGAAAATAAATATATCAAGCTATTAATAAGAGGATTAGAAGAAATGGATGCTCCAAAAGAGCAGCTTGAAAGACTAAACCTAAAATAGCAGGAGGAGAGATAATGAAGATCATAATTGCATCGGATAGTAAAAGCATAGAATTTAAAAATAGTATAAAAGAAGACTTACTTAATAAAGGTTATGAGGTTATTGATAAAACTGAAGTAAGTGAAGTTGATTTTTATGATGCCTCAGTTTTAGTATGTGAGGCAATCCTCAATAAAGAAGGGGATAGAGGCATTGTAATAGATGAATATGGTACAGGCTCCTTTAATGTATGTGCAAAACATAAGTATATAGTATGTGCGCAAGTGGCTGATGAACACTCGGCAAAGATGACAAGAGACAATAATAATACTTCAAGCATAACAATGGGATCAAAGTCTACAAGCTTAGAGATTGGAAAGAGAATTGCAGAAAAATTCATTTTATCTGAGTACTCCGGTGGAAGACATCAAATAAGAGTAGATATGTTAAATAAGATGGCGTAGGAGGAAAAAATAATGATTATATCAATTGGATGTGACCATATAGTTACACATGTTAAAAATAGCATAGTAGAATATTTGAAATCAAAGGGATATGAAGTTATAGATAATGGAACTTATGACCATGTAAGAACTCACTATCCAATATACGGCAAGGCTACTGCTGAAAAGGTGGTAAATGGTGAAGCTGATTTAGGAATAGTAATCTGTGGTACAGGAGTAGGGATAACTAACGCAGCAGCTAAAGTTAAGGGAGCTAGGGTTGCTTTAGTAAGGGATGTGGAAACTGCAAGATATTCTAAAGAAGAATTAAATATAAATATTCTTGGCTTTGGTGGAAGAATTACTGGTATTGGTTTAATGGAAAATATCATAGATGTGTTTTTAGATACTGAATACAAGCCAACAGAAGAAAATAAGAAATTAATTGAAAAGATAGATAATTTGATTCAAAAAGATTATGCAAATGGTGATGAACATTTCTTTGATGAGTTCAATGAAAAGTGGGAAAGAGGAGAATATAACGATTAATACTTAGGAGGAATAAAAATGCGTATACTATCAACAAAACAGATGCTTTTAAATGCACAAAGAGATGGATATGCTGTTCCGGCATTTAACATACACAATCTAGAAACGCTACAGGTAGTTGCAGATACAGCAGCTGAAATGAGGTCTCCTGTTATTGTTGCAGGAACTCCTTCAACAATTGAGTATGCAGGTGCTGAATACATAAATGCAATGGCAGAAGTGGCAGCCCATAAGTATGATATACCAATAGCAATTCACTTAGACCATTTTGAGGATATTGATACTATAAAAAGAAATATTGATATCGGATTTAAATCATGTATGATAGATGCTTCAAAGCTGGAGTTTGAAAAGAACATTTCTATGGTTAAGGAAGTTGTTGACTATGCTCATAAGTTTGATGCTACAGTAGAAGCAGAGCTTGGTAAGTTAGGTGGACAAGAAGACGACTTAGTTGTAGATGAAAAAGACTCTATTTATACTAATCCTGATGATGCTTCAGAGTTTGTAAGAAGAACTGGGATAGACTCCTTAGCTGTTGCCATAGGAACTGCTCATGGATTGTACAAGGGAGAACCTAAGCTCGATTTTGATAGATTAAAGGAAATTAGGGCAAAGGTAGATGTTCCACTAGTACTACACGGAGCATCAGACGTACCAGATGAATTAGTAATGAAAGCTATATCTCTTGGAATATGCAAGGTTAACGTTGCAACAGATTTAAAGATTCCATTCTCAGGAGCTTTAAAAGAATATTTTCATGAGCATCCAGATGCTAATGATCCTAGAAAGTACATGACACCAGGTAAGGAAGCAATGAAAAAAATAGTGGAACATAAGATTACAGTTTGTGGTAGTGCAAATAGATACTAAAGAGAAGGTAGTAGTATGATATTAGTAGTAAATCTTAATGCATCTGTTGATAAGAGATATAAAATGAAAGAGCTAATAAATGGAAGGGTTATGAGAGCAGATGAAGTAGAAAATACCCCTGGAGGCAAGGGTATACATGTTGCTAATGTAGCAACTATATTAGGAGAGAATTGTATTGTTACAGGATTTTTAGGTGGAAAAACTGGTGAATTCATTGAAGAAAAGTTAGTGGAATATAGTATAAAGAATGATTTTGTAAAAATAGATGGTGATACTAGGGAATGTTTAGCCATAATTACAGAAGATTTAATTCAAACGGAAATATTAGAGCCAGGACCTGTGGTTTCTTTAGAAGAACAGAATAAGTTTCTACTTAAATATAAAGAGTTAATAAAGGATAGTAATATTGTTGTTGCATCTGGTAGCGTACCTAGGAATGTTTCTAAGGATTTTTACTATGAATTAATTACTATTGCAAATAATAATGAAAAGAAGTTTTTATTAGATGCAAGCGGAGAGCTATTAGCTGAGGGGATCAAGGCTAAACCTTTTTTTGTTAAGCCTAACAGAGATGAGATAGAGGCTTTAACAGGCAGGATAATTAAAAATGATGAGGATGCTATAGAAGAAATAGTAAAAATTCAAAGGAATGGTGTTGAGCTAGTAGTTATTTCTCTTGGAAGCAAGGGTTCAGTAGCAGGTTATGAAGGGAAGTTCTATAAAGTAACAGTACCTAAAATAGAAGCTGTAAATCCAGTTGGATCAGGAGATGCTTATGTTAGTGGTGTAGCAATTGCCTTAGAAAGAGGCTATGAGATTAAAGAACTATTAAGATACGCCTCAGCTTGCGGCACAGCCAATGCTATAGAAGAAAAAACAGGCTCTTTAAAAGAAAGTGTAGTTAATGAATTATTAGAAGCAATAAAAGTAGAGGACCTTAGTTGGTGACAGGCACATGAGTTATGACTTATTGTTTATAGGAATATATTAAAGCAGTAGATCATCTTCTACTGCTTTAATTTTTTTATTTTATTTAATTATTTGAGAACGTCCACAGGTATGTGTAAATAAAAGTAGACAAGGCTATATAGAATTGGAAATTACTATAGGAACAAACTAGAGACAAGTTCCTGTAGTAATTTTTATTATATTGGGAATAACTAAATACTG
>JAEXSY010000131.1 GCA_023440105.1 Bacillota bacterium | reverse complement strand
ATAATAGTGAGTCTAAAATCAGAAATATAAGCTGTGAGGTTTATGAAAGGCTAACTGGCAAAAAACCAGAGATTGTAGCCATCCATGCTGGTGTAGAATGTGGACTATTCAGTGAGAAGTTTAATGATATGGATATGATTTCCTTTGGGCCGAATCTTTATGATGTCCATACTCCCGAGGAGCATATGAGCATAACTTCTGTACAGAATTTATGGGTCTTCTTAAAGGAGCTTCTAAAAGAAATCAGATAATAATAGGTGGTGTTATTATTGAGGATTAATCTTAAAATTGGTCTCAGAATATACAAGACCGCCTTAGCGATATTTCTTTGTGTTGTAATTTCTAATTTTTTTGGAATCTCACCCTTTTATCCCTGTATTGCTGCGGTGATTTCCATGGAAAGCACAGTGATAAACTCCTATAAGGCAGGAGTTAATAGAATGCAGGGAACTATTATAGGAGCTATTTTAGGTCTTATATTCAGCACCATAAGAAAGGGGAATCCTTTCCTTATATCCTTGGGAACGATTATTATTATAACTTTTTGTAATAAATTTAAGCTAAAAAAGGCTATAGTTATATCTAATACTGTTTTCATTGCAATTATGATTAATCTGTCCGCTAAAACTCCATTGGAATACAGTTTCTTCAGATTATTAGATACACTCCTTGGAATTGTTATATCTGTTTTGGTTAATTACTTGTTATTTGCTCCAAAGCTCCATGAAAAAATACTTGAGGTAAAGGCAGAGATAAAAAGTAATATTATTAATAAGCTGTCTGCTATAGCCCTTCATGAGGAGATTGACGACCTGGAGGATTTAAGCAGTCTCATTTCAAAATATAATAATCTAGTAGCAGCCTTAGAAGAGGAGCATGTTATATATAGAGGAGAAGATTCATATTTAGATAGCTTTATAAATATCTCTAAAAGTCTCGAGGCACTGTTTATCTATCTAGAAGCCTTAATGCTTATTAAAAGGAAGGAAACGGGTATTTCTACTGATAACTTAGCTTTACTATCGGAAGCTACGGGGATCGACAGTGAGGTGCTGTCCGGTGTAATTTATAAAAGAAATGGAATTGGGTTACAGAACGAAGAAAACATCATTTTCAATTATAACCTCAGAAAAGCGTTAGAAATATATAATAAAGTAATAAAATAAAGCAATTTGGAATGGCGAGGCTCCTTATAATTTTCTTTATTTTATGAATAAAGAGGATTTTATAGAGGGATGTAGAATTATTTTCTATGAGGTGATTAATATGTTAGATTTAGCACTAATGAAAGATGGAATAGCTATATCTAGTATAAATAAGGAGGATGCCTTTTCTATTTCACAGTGGATTGAGAGAGAGAAGAATTATCTTAAGGAATCTAGCTCTATTAATTCTATAGAATTTGATGAGTTTATGAAGAGATTTATCGAATATTATATTACAGATAATGAAATCTTTTTAAAGCTTCAAAAGGAAGATGAAATTATTGGAGTTTTAAAAGGGAGGGTAGAAGGCAAGGAACTTATATTTTGGTTTTTTATGCTTGGCTATGAATATAGAGGAAGAGGTTTAGGAAAAGAAATTATCAATATAATTATTGAGCATTTTTGTAATGATAAAGGAATAAAGAGTTTTTCTGCAGCAGTTAGCTCTGGTAATGAGCAGGCTCTTAGATTCTGGAAAAATAATGACTTTGAAGCTGTAAGAATAACCAAGAACTTTTTTGAGGATGTCAAGGATGACAAAGATTTGATTATCTTCAAGAAGATGCTTTAACTCTATAAGTTAATGTATAAGCTGACAGACTATTTATCAATGATAAAATATGATAATAGAATTGTCGGTTTTTTTTTGGTATTTTATTGAGTCCCACATAATAAATATAAATATACGATATATTTTTTAGAAGTTGGGGGATATAATATGAGATACACAAGATATAATTATAAAAAGAAGAATAATAATCTCTTAAAGTTTTTATTTGTTCTTATTGTGTTTTTAGTTATTTCTATTGCTGCTAGTAAAGGTCTTTCAGGATTTTTAAAGAAAGAACTAGCTGATAAAGAAATAAAAGATTCACAGGAAGTAGATGGAGAGAAAGCTTCAGAAGCTAATTCTGGAATTACCTTTTTGATATTCCAGGGGGGATATTATTCAAAAAAAGAAAATGCAGAGGCTATTAACAATCAGCTTAGAGGGAAATATAATTCCTTTATAGTGCAGGATGGAGATAAATTTAGAGTTATAATTGATATAATAAGGAAAGAACAGGGAGATGCCTTTACTAAGTCTCTCACAGAGCAGGGGATAAGCTTTGTAAAAACTGAAATAAATATAGATTATAAGGATTCCTCACTAGAACAGCTAGGGAATTCTGTGGATGCTTTAATGCAGTATTATGAGAGGCTTAAGGAAAGTGATGTTGTGGGTATAAAAACAGGGGATATTAAGAAATGGAGCAGCGAAATGAAAATACCTGAGAGTGGAGGCTCCCATGGAGAAGAGGTTGCTTCTATAAATACATTTATAGAGGGGCTTCCGGAGGAGCTTACAAAAGCTTCCTTAGGGGATTTATCGATCTTCATTTATAATACTGTGGTAAAATTTAAAATATAGTTAACAGCCTGTATTCTAAAGCAAATGGCTTTAGGCTACAGGCTGTTTACATAAAAGTAAAAAAATTTTTAAATGCTTTAAAGACACTTGTTTACAGTATTATTAAATGATACACTATATTAGATGTAGAGCAAAAGTGAGGGATGAATTTGAAAACTTCTAATAAAAGCTTTTCCTTATTATTTATTATAATTATCGGAGCAATACTTGGCAGCATTTTAGGAGAATTTTTAGGGAGCTATATTCCTTCATTAAAAATATTAAGTACATTCTATAGTATAGGGACAGAGACACCATTGGTTTTAGATTTAAGATTTATGTCCTTAACCTTCGGTGTCACATTTAATTTGAATATAATGACTATAGTAGGTGCTATTTTGTCAATAATATTATATAGAAGACATTAGGATGTGAGCCTATGAAAATTATTTTGGCCTCTTCTTCTCTAAGAAGACAGGAGCTGATGAATAAAATAACATCTGAATTTGAAATAGTAGTTAGTAATTTTAATGAAGAAACAGTCAAATATAATGGGGATCCCTGTGAGTATGTAATGGAGCTATCGGAAAGAAAAGCAAGAGAGGTTTCTAAGGTAGTAAAGTCTGATAGTATAATTATAGGCGCAGACACTGTTGTTGTCCTAGATAATATAATATTAGGTAAACCAAAAAGCAGAGAGGAAGCTTATAATATGCTCCTGTCCTTAAGTAACAGATGGCATGAGGTTTATACAGGAGTGACTATAATAAATAATTCTTCTGGAAGACTGGAATCAGAGTGCGTAGCTACGAAGGTTAAGTTTTCAAAACTAACCTCTCATGAGATATCGGCTTATCTTGATAGTGCTGATTATATGTCCTTTGCAGGTGCATATGGAATCCAGGGTGATGCAGGAATATTTGTGGAACAAATTAAAGGTGACTATTATAATATAGTTGGCTTACCTATTAATAGGCTAAATTGCATGTTAAAGAGCTTTTTTTAAATAAGGGGATGGGTATTCTATATAAAGGAGAAGGTCATGGAGGTTAACAAAGAATCATTCAGACATCTTAAAATATCAGATTTACCCAAAGAAGAAAGACCAAGAGAGAAGCTCCTTAATAAGGGAGCACAAACTCTTACAAATTCAGAGCTTTTGGCTCTCATACTAAGAACTGGAAATAAAAACGAAAATATAGTTCATCTATGTGACAGAGTTTTATCAGAGTTTCAGGGACTTACAGGTCTCGTTAATTGTACTCCTCAAAGGCTTATGGAAATTGACGGTATAAAGGAAGCTAAAGCAGCTCAGTTATGTGCCTTAATGGAAATTACCAAGAGGGCATATATGCAAAAGGGAGCGAAGGTTAATAAGATTTCTAGTCCCATGGATGCTGCAGACCTTGTGAGAGAAGATATGAAATTCCTCAAGCAAGAAGTGCTAAAGCTCATAATGCTCAACACAAAAAATTGTGTGTTATTTACAAAGGACATATTTATGGGAGGCCTTAATTCTTCTATTGTGCATCCAAGGGAAATATTCAGTGAAGCCTTAAGATTTAATAGTGCTTCAATAATCGTCTGTCACAATCATCCTTCTGGTGACCCGTCGCCCAGTGATGAAGATATTAATATCACTCTTAGATTAAAGGAATGTGGTAGGCTTATGGGGATAGAGCTCATAGATCACATTATAATTGGAGGAAACTCATACGTAAGCTTAAAGGAAAAAGGAATAATCTAAAATGAAAGGGGAATAAACATGGCATTGTTTGGAATGACAAAAGACATGGGTATTGATTTAGGAACAGCTAATACATTAGTATATGTAAAAGGAAAAGGGATTGTACTTAGAGAGCCTTCAGTAGTGGCTATTAACAATATAACAAAAAGAGCTCTAGCAGTAGGTAGCGAAGCTAAGCTTATGATAGGAAGAACTCCAGGGAACATCGTTGCTATAAGACCACTTAAGGATGGAGTTATCGCTGATTTTGATATAACTCAAACTATGATTAAGAAGCTTATAGAAAAGGTAACCGCTAGGAGTGCTTTTGCTAGCCCTCGTATTATAGTATGTTTTCCATCTGGGGTTACTCAGGTTGAAAAAAGAGCTATAGAAGAATCAACTAGACAGGCAGGAGCTAGAGAGGTACTTCTCATGGAGGAGCCAATGGCTGCGGCTATAGGCGCAGGTCTACCTGTGGATGAACCTACAGGAAGCATGATTGTTGATATGGGAGGCGGAACTACAGAGATTGCTGTTATTTCCTTAGGTGGTATAGTAACCAGCAAATCCTTAAGAATAGCTGGTGATGAGCTTGACCAGGCTATAATCAACTATATAAAAAAGGAATATAACCTAATGATAGGTGAGAGAACCTCTGAGGCTATAAAAATGGAGCTGGGATCTGCTTACAAGGTTGATGATGAAGAAAGAACAATGAACATAAAAGGAAGAGATCTTATATCAGGACTTCCTAAAACAATAGAGATATCGGAAACACAGATTAGAGATGCATTGAAGGAGCCTATAGCTTCTATTATTGAAGCTATAAAAACAACTCTTGAAAAGACACCACCTGAGCTCGCTGCTGACATCATGGATAAAGGAATAATGCTTGCTGGTGGAGGTGCTCTCCTAAGAGGCTTAGATATGCTGATAAATCATGAAACCCATATGCCGGTACATATAGCTGAAAATCCACTAGATTGTGTAGCACTAGGTGCAGGTAAGGCCTTAGATAATTTTGACAGCATAGCTAGAGGTCAAAGAGGCTAGTAATGAAGATATTTAAAAACAAGCTGGCAGTTACTATTATAGTACTGTCAGTTGCCTTTTTAGGGCTAATTGGGTTTAGTGTTAACAGAGATAGTAGTAGTGTATTAGTAGGTGGAATAGGCGCAGTTTTTAATCCTATACAAAAATTCGTTTATGGTGTGAATGATAAGGTACAGGATTTTTTATACTTTGCATTTAATTTTAATGATGTTAAATCAGAAAATATCGCTTTAAGAAAAGAAATTGAAGAGCTTAAATCTAGACTTATAGATTTTGAAAATACAAAAAAGGAAAACGATAAGTTTAGGGAACTTTATAGTTTTACAGAAAATAGAGGTGAATATAGCTATATTGGAGCTAACATAATAAATATCCCCTCTGGCTCCTACTTAAATAGCTACACCATAGATAAGGGTGAGAATGTAGGCCTTGCCAAAGGAATGGTAGTTATAAGCAATAGTGGACTGGTTGGTCAGGTTTCTCGTGTTGAGAGTAACTGGGCAATTGTAGATACTATTATTAATGAAAATATTGCTGTCAGTGTAACAGTGCAGAGCACTAGAGAATCTGTTGGTATATTAAAAGGCTATAGAGATGGCAATAACAATCTATTGGCAAAGGTTTATAACCTTCCTTTAGAATCTGAGGTGAAAGAGGGAGATATAATATTGACCTCTGGTCTTGGAAACATCTATCCTAAGGAAATAAAAATTGGAGAGGTGATTTCTGTAGATGAGGATAAGGGGAAGCTCATGAAGATTGCTACGGTAAAGCCTTATGTAGATTTTAATAGGTTAGAGGAGCTCTTCGTAGTTATTCCTGAGGATATTAGAAATATTGAGTATTAAGAGGGGAAATGTATGAGAAAATCTATCCTGGTACTGATTTGCATAGGATTAATGATATTAGATAATACTCTTGTTCCGTATTTTGACATTAATACCTATTATCCTAGTATTTTATTTGTATTTGCTCTATGTCATTCTTTCGTTAATGATAGATGGGATGCTCTTTACATGGGTATATTTACAGGATTACTTCAGGATATTTATTTTTTTCAGGGCTTTGGGGTTAATACATTGGTAAACATGCTTCTATGCGTGGCTGCAGCTATAGTTGGTGAGAGTATTTTTAGAGAAAAAAAGCTTGTACCTGTGCTGGCCAC
>JAEXSY010000009.1 GCA_023440105.1 Bacillota bacterium | reverse complement strand
GGTCAGCACCATCAGGAAAAAAACTTATATCATAGGTAAGCTTTCTAGGCTTGCCCTTCCTAAAGGACCAGAAAAATAAGCCTACATCATCAAGAAGCCAGCCTCTCTCAGCCATATCAGACAGCTTTTCTTCCATAGATTTATAATTATTATATCGGAACAATCTCAGTCTATACTTTTTCATTGTACTACCTCTCCGAATTTAATACTATTGGCAAATAATCCTTCCTTAAGGGTATACTTCAGCTCTAACTTATCTCTTATAAGCTTTTCCCTTATAACCTCAATTTGCTCGCCTATTGGAGGGAATCCCAAATTTAAAAATATTAATTTACTTTCATGGGATATAATATAGGCATCATAAAAGCTTTCATTCACCCTTAGCTGATATACCTCCTCTGCCCCCCACCTTGAATCACGTATTAGCTTAAAGGCATGCTCCTCAGAAAGCTTGTATTTTTCAATAAGATCCTTCTTAAAGGTATCATAAAGGCTCGGTAGCTTTATTTTATAGATTTCATAATATAAGCTTGGAGAGTTTTTAAAATAAACCGGTGCCTTTTGATTTCCTCTAATATAGCTTAAAGCAAAGTTATCCTTCTCTTCTATCTCATAGGAATAATCCTTACTATCTATAATTATATATAGGTCTTCTAAGGTAAGGGGCAGGGAATCCTTATATATCTCAAAAGCTCCCTCTTCACCATAACTATCAGTAAAGGTATAACTACTATCGGCCTGTCTATTGAAAGCGCCATTTTGTATAAGGGAAATTATGCTCCAAAGCATAAAAATAGTACATATCACTACAGTTATGATTATACCACCTGTGGTAACTAAAACATTTACCTTTGCCGATACCCCTGCTATTTTCATCTTATCTTTGATTTTCCTGAAGATTAACCCAACCAATATAAAAGCTATCATTACAATAGCTGATACCCACCAATAGCTTTTCGGTTCTGATCCAATAATAGTTGCTGCAGTGAATACAACAGGTAAGACAATCATCATTATGGCTGCTATTCTCCTGACCTTATGATGATTTCTTTTATACTTATTTCCTAAAGCCAGAGCCTTTTTAGTACCATAATACCAATAGCCATAATCTATTAACAAATACAATGCAGCAAGTAGTATAATTACTAAATAAATTGAAGTATAAAAGCTGTTACCAACAAAATAGATAATGGGATCTTTAATAAGGATAATTAAAGAAATAATCATAAAGGGGAGTGAAAGTAATACTAAAAGTCCACTGGTCAAGAAAAGGCTTTTCTTCATAGATTTATGGATAGACTGAAACTTTAAAGCCTCATCACTTTCAATAGGAGTGGGATTATTCTTTGTAGTGCTAAAAATCTGTAGCTTATCTTTAGAAGCTACTAAATTCCAGCCAGCTGCCTCACAGTATTCATAGTAAGCCTCCTGATTATCTGTAGGGTAAGGATTAAAGTCCGAGGCCTCAGAGAAATAGGTAACCTCATAGGTAAGGTCTTGAGGCTCTCCTTTTCTGTAAGTCCAAAGGAATGTACCAATACTTTCAAGGAACCAGCCTTTTTTAGCCATCTTAGCTAAATGCCTTTCAATGGCTTCGTAATCATTAGTTTGGAATAATTCTAGTCTATACCTTTTCATATTCTTATTCCTCCAAGCTTAATATATGCTCCAATAGATATCCTTTAAACATTGATTTAAACCGAAACTTCTTC
The DNA here is from genome assembly GCA_023440105.1 of Bacillota bacterium. Taxonomy (GTDB): domain Bacteria; phylum Bacillota; class Clostridia; order Clostridiales; family Clostridiaceae; genus JAEXZL01. The sequence goes on along the minus strand of JAEXSY010000009.1, from coordinate 1,550 downwards.
TATAAGTCTTTCTCTAATGAGCTTAATCTGATCCGCTTCTAAGGGAAAATATAAGGATATATATAGAATCTTATCTTCATAACAAACAACATAGGTATTCCTCAAACTGATTTCTGTTTTTAATCTATATACCTCTATAGCTTCCCAGGCAGGCTCATCTACCAATATAAATGTACCGTCGCCATAAAACTCATAGGTATCAAGATAATAATTTTTAAAGGTATCGTACAGCATTGGAATCTTTATAGTAGCAACTGTGTAATCTAGCTGGGATTGTTGGTAGATGGAAATATAACTAGCCGCAAAGGAATCTTCTGTCTGTATAGAATAATGAGACCTTCCTTCATTAGTATTGCTATTGTTCAGGCGACTATCTCGACTGAGATCTTCTATAGTAAGAGGAGCTGAAAGTTGGTTTTTATAGCTATCATAAGGTACTTCATTATTAATTCTATCATTTACAAAGGGATATATAACGACCCACGTAATTCCCCAGATTACCAGTGCTGTAACTCCAGTTAAGGTTTTATTTTCTTCTCTGGAAAATCCTGATTTCTTCATTCTCTTCTTAGCTGCCAAGGACACTAATATAGCTGGTATTGTTAGAGCTAACATCATTAAAATCATCCACCAGTAGCCATCAGCTATTATCGAATTTATTTGTAATATGGCAATTATAGATATCAGAGAAATACATATTACAACTGCTATTCGTCTTCCTTTATAATGATTCTTCTCATACTTTATTCCAATATCTAGAGCTCTTTTGCTGCCATAATACCAAACTCCATAATCCATGATAAAATACGTCATTAACACTCCCAAAACAATCCAATATAATGAATTATAGAGGTCAGTACCTCCGAAAAAAAATAAAATCGGATTATGCCTCATGGAATTTAACATAACAAACATACCAAAAATAATAACTAATACTGTAAATGCGCTGGGTAGTACAATTTTTTTCATCATCAATTTATGGATAGATTGAAGCTTTAAAGTCTGATCACTTTCAATTGGAGTAGTATCCTCCCTAACTGCTCTAAAAATCTGTATTTCATCTCTTTGGGCTACCAAGGCCCAGCCCGCTGCCTCACAATATTCATAATAAGTCTGCTGATTTTCTGTGGGATAGGGATTAAAATCCGAGGCTTCAGAAAAGTAGGTTACTTCATAGGTGATGTCCTGTGGCTCTCCACTGGTATAGGTCCAGAGGATTCTACCTGCTTTTTCAAGAAACCAGCCCTTCTTGACCATTTTTGCTAAATGCATTTCAATAGCTTCATTATCATTAATTTGGAATAATTCTAGCCTACGCTTTTTCATGTCTTTACTCCTATAAATTTAATATAGCCCTTCTATAATCCTCTGCTAAGGTCATTAATCTATTGTATTCCTCTTCCAATGTGCTCTTTCCTAAATCAGTTATAATATAGCTTCTCTTTCGACCTTCAACCCTGGTTTCTTTTATAAAACCTACTTTTAAAAAATTATCTAGAAGTGTGTATAAGGTTCCTGGGCCTATGGCTACTCGACCTTGTGTCATGTCA
>JAEXSY010000221.1 GCA_023440105.1 Bacillota bacterium | reverse complement strand
CCTTGTACATTGGCAAAGTAAGGTACCTTAAGGTAACTGCAAACAAATCCCCCATATATGTTAGGCTTTATGGAAAAGGTAATTACCATATGAGGGCTTTCCTTTTTCATCAAATTATAATAACAGCTTAGAAGCTTAAAATCCTTTAAGGGGTTAACTCCCCTTCGGTCAATTTCTGTATTAATACATCTACAGCCCATCTTCTTAAAGTCTTCCTCATGCCCTACAAAGGGCATGCTTAATATAACCTCATGATCCTTTAAAAGCTCACCAATGAGCTCACGTCTAAATTGATATAGCATATAGGAATGATTGGTCAGAATCAAAATTTTCATCACATCACCCCCATTAATCTTCTGCTCTAACTAATCTTCTTCATATATCTATCTATCGCTCCTGTACCACCTTCAACCACTCCCTTACTAGAAAGCACTGATGATACTGTTAAAAACAAAGTTTTTATATCAATAGCTACTCCATAATTATGAACATAATAGCCATCTAAAGCTGCCTTGTCTTCTATACTCAGCTCATCTCTTCCATGAACCTGAGCCCAACCAGTTATACCTGGAGTTACATTATTAGCATAATACTTATCTCTTTCCTCAATTAAGTCGTATTGATTCCATAGGGCAGGACGAGGACCCACCACAGCTAGCTTTCCCTGAATAACATTAAAAAGCTGAGGAAGCTCGTCGAGGCTGGTTTTTCTTAAAAATCCTCCTACCCTTGTAATATACTGCTCAGGATTTTCTAAAAGATGGGTAGGAGTATTATGAGGTGTTTCTACTTTCATTGTCCTAAACTTAAGAATCTTAAAGTAGGTTTTATTTTTTCCTACTCTTTTTTGAGTAAAAAAAGGATTACTCCCTGGTTCCTCAAGCTCTATAGCGATAATAATTCCTAAGAATAAAGGAGATAGAATTACTATCCCTAGAAGAGCACCTAGAAAATCAACAACCTTTTTTATATAAAAATATGCCTCCTGCCATATAGTTAATCTAAATACATGAGTCTTATAATTTTCATAAGTCAGGGACATTTTCTTCACCTCTTTAAAATAGAATAATCATTCTCATAATGCCTTTTTATCCTGTGCTCTTCTGTAATAATTCTTTATTTTCTTCCTCGGTAATATATGTGGGTACAACCTTCTTAATCCAATATCTTATATCCTTATAATTCTTTTCCGCTGCTTTTATAAGACTATCTAAACTTGATAAAAACTCTTCCTCGTCTATCTCTATAGGCTTTCCAACAAAAATCAGCTTATTATCTGTTTCCTTAAGTCCCTCCTCATCCATAAGAAGCTCCTCATAGAGCTTTTCTCCTGGCCTCAGTCCTGTAAATTCTATCTTTATGTCCTCATCAGGTATGTATCCTGATAGTCTTATAAGATTTCTAGCTAAATCAACTATTTTTACAGGCTCGCCCATATCTAGTACAAAAATCTCTCCACCTTCTGCAAAGGCTCCTGCCTGAAGTACCAGGGAAACCGCTTCTGGTATTGTCATAAAATATCTGATGATATCAGGATGAGTTACCGTTACCGGACCTCCTGATGCTATTTGCTTTTTAAATAGAGGAATTACACTACCATTGCTTCCTAATACATTACCAAAGCGTACGGCCACTAATTCTCCCTCTGCTCTCTTGTTGTATACCTGTACCAGCATCTCGCATATTCTTTTTGAGGCTCCCATAACATTTGTAGGATTTACAGCCTTATCAGAAGAAATTAGCACAAAACGCTTTACTTTATACTTCACAGAAAGCTCCAGAACTGTTTTAGTTCCTCCAACATTATTTTTAATGGCCTCGCAGGGACTGTCCTCCATTAGAGGTACATGCTTATGGGCTGCAGCATGATATACGATGTCAGGCTTAAACTCTTTAAATATCTCCTCCATACGGTCTCTATCTCTTACAGAAGCAATGATGGTATAAAGATTTAAGGAAGGATATTTTTTAATAAGCTCCTGCTGGATATCATAAGCATTATTTTCATAAATATCTAATATAATGAGACTCTTAGGCTTATGGCTTGCTATCTGCCTGCAAATCTCACTGCCTATAGACCCTCCCCCTCCAGTTATCAGCACTGTTCTTCCTGTGACATAGGAGATTATTTTATCTATATTTACATTGATAGGCTCTCTACCTAAGAGATCCTCTATATCCACTTTTCTAAGTCTGCTGACACTGACCTCATTATTAACCAGCTGATATATTCCTGGTAGTATCTTTAATTCACAACCAGTTGTTTTGCATATGTGTAAAATATCTTTTATTTGAGCAGCTCCCTGAGAAGGCATGGCAATTATAATCTGAGAAATATCATATTCATCCACTACCCAAGGTATATCCTCTCTATCTCCTACTACCTTAACTCCTTGGATAAAACGTCCTACCTTTTCCTTATCATCATCTATTACACAGCAAACTCTAAGATTCAGGTGGTTACTGGACTTGATTTCATTAATGATAAGTGTTCCAGCCTCACCTGCACCCACTACCATAACATTCTTTGTATGCCTTCCCTTGCTTCCCCTCTGCTTAAAGCTTCTGATAAACCTATAGGAAAACCTGTTCATTAAGATAAAACATCCTAAAAAAGCAGGCTGGAGGATATAGAAGCTTCTCGGTACAGGAAGATTTAAAAGAAGCATACCTAAACATTGAATTATTGAACACACAGCCACTGACCATAATATATACAAAGCCTCTGTAGTTCCTGCATATTGCCAGAGGCTATTATAAAGCCTAAATACAGCTAGTATTCCTAGAGTTATTACTGTATTTATAGGTATATAAGTTATTACCGACTTAACAAATACTGGATCTATATCATTTATTCTAAAGTCAAAACGAATAGCTAATGCAAAAAAAGCAGCCATATTAATGGTTATAGCATCCAGAACCAAGAGGGAGATTTGCCTTATTAATAGCTTTATATTTCCTTTGTATTTTTTCATAACATCACCCTTTGTTATTACTGAAGAATTCCACCCTCCTGAAGCTTATATATAAACTCCTCTATATCCTTCCTTGCTGTCTTCTCATCAATTTCATATTCCTCAAGGACATTTTCTGTCAGTGCTTCTAAGCTTGTATCCTCCTGAAGCTTTACCCATAAAAAGGCTCCCACTTCATTGACCATAATAAGGCCATTAAAATTCATAACAGCAGTTCCTGTAGGTACTATTACATGGTCTCCTGCTATTTCTCTCATAATAAAATCCTTACTAATTCTCATAAATCTCTCCTGTTTCTCCAACTCTAATATACTGTATATTTTTTATTTATACATATATAATTATATTTCGACTATTTGTGATATTATTATACATAAATTCACAAAAAATTACTAGTACTAATGTATTGTTTAAAGGGTTTCAAGGTATAAAAATAAATAAAATAGCCACCCTCATTTAGAGGATGGCAGCTTTACCTGTACTATTGACCATAGGTAACAAATAATATACTACTTTTAATCTTATTATAATGGGATGCAGCAACCTGCTTTATTTCACCAGCCTTAAGTCCTCCTGACACTCGAACACGATAGGTTATTCCTCCCATATAAATACCATTATCTATGGTTTTATAATATATAAAGATATCCTCGTTTATATCCTTTGAGGATAGGTTTTTCACATTTAGCATTCTATCTAAGGCGGTTATCTCAAGAGTATCCTCACAAAGACTTAGCTCATCAGAAAAGAAAACTGCCGTATCTAGTACTACAGAAGAATAGTCTATATCTTTTGTATAGGGAATTCCCTTGGTCTCTAAAACTAATGCAGATGCTCCGGCAGTGAGAGTTGTAACCTTAAAGTTTCCTTCTTTGCTTCCTATAGTAAGATTTATATTAGCGTACTGCAAGTCTTTATCAGATTTATTGGTTAATATAATCATACAAACCTCTTGGACCTGAACATCGCTGCCATCTTCAATAAAAGCTCCAGTATAGCTTCCTATTTTTTTTATATATAAATCGTGACCAATAGCTATTGGGATATCCTGACTCTCTATAAATTCTGCTCCCTGCAAAACAATTTCATTTACAGCGGTATTATCAACCAAATCTTTACTTTCTGTTTCCTTAGTAATAACAGTGAAATCCTCTCTAGGTTTTTCACCATCCTTATCACTCTCAAAATGACAATAGAGTCCATATAAAATCATAGCTAAAGTCAAAACTATCAATATAATTACTAGTACTCTCTTTCCTTTATACTTATTCTTCATAATCATACTGTCTCCAAATCATTTTTTCTTCTTTATATAAGAATAGAAAGTTATTGAAATTCCTTAAGAATTCCTTCAATAACCTTTTCTGTCATAGTGCAAAGATATTTCGGTACCTTGTTAAAGGCTCCCGTCTCAGAATAGCAAACAGCTGCACATACAGGGCAAAGGGATCGCTTGTTGCACATTATGCATTTTTTAGGAAGCATTATTGTCTTTGTTGCTTCTTTTATATACTTCCAAGCCTCCTTAAAGCCATCTTTTAAGGGATAAGCTATTGGCTCAACCATCATTCCACAGGGAAGCATCCTTCCATCCCAGGTAATCCAAAAAGAGCTTCTGCCAGCACGGCAGCTTACTCCCTCCTGATTTTCTTCTAAGTAGGAAGTCTCGGAAGAGATCGTCTCCGTAATATTATCTCTATATCTATTCATCTCCTCTATGGTATACCGCTCACGATCGCAGTGAAGCTTCCAATGAGCTGCTTCTTCTGCTGTAAAGCGATGGCTATTACAGCCTATAGCTTTCTCATTAATTCTTATAGGAGGGTACATATAGGTAGTTGACTTAATATGTACATTAAGCTCTCTTGCCTTCTTATAAATAAGGGATATGTCTTCCTTATTGTCAGGAGTTATAGATACATTAAGCCTTACGGATATTCCTAAATCTTTAATGGCTTTAATATTATTAATTACTCTTGTATATTCAGCTCTACCGCAAAGTCTTTCATAAGTACTGTCGCTTCCTCCATAGAGAGATATATTAAGCCTATAGGGAGGATTCTCTTTAAAGCACTCTAATATCTCTCCCTTAATCAATGAACCGTTGCTATTAATAGAAATCATAAAGCCCATTTTTTTAAGCTCTCTATAAATATAAAGAAAATCTTTTCTAATGAGAGGTTCTCCTCCTGTAAGAAGCAAAAACATCATTCCCTGCTCCTTAGCCTTTTCTGCTATATTTAGCCATTGATCAGCAGTTAATTCCTTACCTCTCTTTTCTACCTCCTTAGAGGATAAATGCACATAACACATCTTGCAATTAAAATTACATCTTGGTGTAAGCTCAAAATTTCCGGCTATAGGGATACCCATAGCAACACCCTTTCTATGTAGATAGGTAGCAATATAAGGTTCATTATTCTTATATCTACTTAAGTCTCTTTTTCCCATAATACCTCCTCCAAGGCTTTAACGGCTGACTCATCAGCCCTGCAGTTAAATTTATATAAGGGGATAACAGCAGATACCTCCATAATTGTGTCCATCAAAAAATTCAAATCCTCCTTATCCCAAGTATTATAAGATGCTTCCTTTAACAAGAGCTTATATGAATCTAGTCTATTAGGTTGCTTTACCTCATTATCAATTCCTTGACTAATAAATATTATAGCTTTTATAGGATAACTCTTATTTTTACATATTCCTGATGTTCCAGAATAAGGCACTCCATGGGCCATCCAAAGATTGTTAACCTTTCTAGCGCAAACTCTATCCCCATTTATAATCTCAGCTCCCCTATATTTATTCCAAAGATTCGCCTGAGTTGACTTGCCTATTCCCTTAGGCGCTACAAATAAAATAGCCTCTCCATTTATAGCTATATAGGAAGCATGAAGGAGAACTCCTCCTAAGACAGTTAAAAGATGTGGTAAATCCATCACATCAAAAATCAGCTTATCATTAAGATTATTTTGATACTCCTTTGAAAAAATAACTTCAATACTCCTGCTTATCTCATCTTTCTTTTCTCTTACCGAAGCATATGCATAAGGAGATTTTTTTATATCTTTGCAATAGAAATAATCTCTATACAAGAATTCTTCTATTTTATAAGCCTTAAAGTATTTTTTGCAGTAAAGCTCATGAACTCTTCTCTCCACAAACTCTTTAGTAAAGGAAATTCTCAATAAGATGTCATAGTCATCTCTTTTTTTCATAAAACTTTTATATGGCTCTTTAACGGTATAGTCACAAGGTGTTTCTACAGAAAGACTAATTCCTCCTATTATAAAGCTCTTATTGTACATATAATCCCTCTATCGATTTATTGTAATTTATCAGTAGTTTAACTTTAATAATGAAGCCCTCCCCCTTATAAGGGCAGGGCTTCAAGCCTAGCTATGAGCTAAAAACATTATTATCATCAGTTGGACGATGATAACATATCCCGTATATTCCATCAGAGGAGGCATACTCGCATACATCTTTTTCTATGAATATATTTAATCCATTTTCAGTATATGAACACACATCTACTGTTGAGTTAGCTATATGCTCACACCCTAAAGCAATATTAGTAGAAAGCTCAAAGCTTTCAATAACTATTTCAGGCTTCATATATCTTTTCTTTGTCATTTCCTTCCTCCTCGTGAATTAGATATAGATTCCTTTACCTCTAGGGTTGTGTTTACTGCTTCACTGGAATATCCATTAGTGTCATAGGCAACCACATCATAGGTATAGGTTCCAGGTTCATCAGGCTGTACCTTATATATCCACTGTCGAACAGTTACTTTTGTTTTACCTTCTCTAATAGTCTTTTTCTTATAGGTATTTAGTGTATCTCCGTTAATAACTATCTTTTCTACATCAGTAGAAGTAGTTATAGTTAAGGTAGCTTTTTTTCCTACAGCAACAGTAGACTTGTCCCAGGAAAGAGATAGCTTTTCAGGAACAAATACTGGCTCTACATAGAATAATCTACTTACAGTCCTCGATGCATTTTCTGCCATAGAAAGTGTGGAAACTGCCATAACACGAGCTTGCTTAGAGGATTCGTTCTGTAATTCTTCTTTAGAATTTACAATGGTAGCACCTGTTACTTTAATATTGGTGAGAGATACTATAGAATCTGAACTCTCCGATACATTGGTAACGACTATCATATTTGAGGTATATGTACCATCACTATTGTCTATCCAAGTTAGATTAAGTTTATAGTACATATCTGTAGCTGTAGAAAGTTCCTTTAAGAGATCATTTCCTAAGTTCAGCTTTCCACTGCTTCCCTTTGCAAGCTTAGCACCTATCTGTACACTATCTGGTATTGTCGTAGATTTAAGCTGGAAAGCAATTGCTTGTCCTTTAGCAAGATAGGCTTCATTATTAGGTCCAGCATTGGCATAATCGGCCAAATCAGCTTCCGCCATACCGTCGATGAATACAGCACCTGTAACACTCTCATCTGAGGATAGAGCATTTGCTGCCAAAAGCAAATCCTTTATTTCTGAATAATCAGGATTTTGTTCATTGTCCTTTTCATAAGCGTTTGATATAACGTCTTTGCCTGTTTCTCCACTGACTACCCCAGCAGGATCATAAATTCTTATAGCATCAAGCCAGAAGCTATACTGACTATCCCCTGTTTGATCAAGCGCACTCATGTATCCAACCTTTATTTCAACTGAATAAGTATCATAAGCTAAATCTTCAATCTTCATAACAGGTACTTGATATAAACAATCGGAAGCATCTTCTTTAATTATCCATGTATTTGTTTTGTCATCATAGGTGTATCCATAGTAATTGTCTACTACATAACTCTTTACAACCTCGTTTTTAGAATTCGTAACCGTTACAAATATTGCACCAGAGTCACTATCCGTTAAACTTATAATATCAAAGCCTGTGCCCGCAAAACCAAAGGTAGCAGTAGGCCATGCCTCGTAGGCATCATAAGTAGACTGACTTACAGTAGTCTTCATCGCACTTCCCATACTAAAGGTGCTGCAGCTATCATAAGCTTGGTCATAACCATAAATATTAGCACTTGCATCTCCTACAAAATCTGCATGCTGTTTCGAAGAAAGAGCAGTTCCATCAAGAGACCATTTCCCATCTGTAGCAGTGTATGGTTCGTTGTTCTCATCATATCTCACCCTTTGATCCCAGTTATCCTCTACATTTTTATATGTTATAAAATCATCCTCATAATAAATAGTAGAAGCAGGAATTACCGTTACCTTTGAATATAGATAGCTACCGCTTTGTGAACCACCTGTAAACTTAGCAGCATAATAAAATTCATCTATATTATCCATATTCATGTTTTCAGGAGTATAGGTTACCATATCACCATTAACCTTTACAGAACCATAACTACCATCACAAGAATTAGTATAGCCTGCGGCAAGAGATTCAGATAATCCAGTATCTAGTGTTATTCCAGCAGGAGTATCTTTACTAATACCTTCTAGCGTTCCACCAAGAAGAGATATGTACCCATCATTTTCCATAACAGGTATATCAACAGGAAGCCCATAATCTATAACAATAGTATCTGATTCGATACGATAGGTTAATTCCACAGCAAACCATACAATTGTATTAGTATAGTCATAGGAACTATCATCAGCATCCTGATTTGTAAAGCTATTACCCTTGTAATTAGTAATATAGATAGCCTCAGTCTTACCAACTCCATTAGTTATATCCCAACTTCCAGAGTTATTTGATGCTATAAAAACCTGATATTTTTCATCAGGATCATAAAGCTTATAACCCTCTGGTATTACTTCAGAAGCCTTAACTACTGGAAGAGTTTCAGAGCTATTCAGATTTACTGAAGCATATACTTTTGGTTCAACCACAGTAGTCTTGTTAGCAAAGGAAACCTCCGTACCCGCTCTATTTATTGGATTTCCATCGGCGTTTACAAGATAGAATCCATAGCTAACCTGTGCACTCTTCCAAGGCATTTGAGGCACTGGAAACTCTAGTTCTGCAGCATTTCCCAGGTAATTAGTATAGTAAAGGGTAGCTGAAGCATTAGTTGGATAGGATCCTGCATCTTTTCCTCCCTGCATGGAATCGGTAAGATAAACATAATAGGATAAAACCAACTCATCCTCGGTTATATCTCCAATAATCCACTTAAAGGATTCTGCCGCAAGAATTGTACCATCCTCCAAGGTAACTGGTGCTGCTGTACTGTTATATATAAAGGTACTAGCATATATTACACCCTCATTCATAATATTATTACTTGAGCCTAAAACACTAGAATATGCCTCGGTACCAGAAGCATTAAAGGTTACAGTCTCTAAAACTGTAGGAGTATCACTCTTTCTAGTTCCTACCATACTTGAAGTAATAGTAGTACCATTGACCTCTGAACTCTTATAAAGCTCATATGAGGACACAGTTATAGAAGGTGTTATCCCATAGTCACTAATCAAATTTATAGTCGAAGTACCTTCACCAGCTACAGTCTTTGTTATGGTAGAAGCCATCTGAAGATCGTATGCCTCTCCCATAGTATCAATAACATAGGCATTGGTTCCAGCCTTACGGAAGGTGCTTGCTATATCACTATAAAAGGACCTTAGCTCCTCTTTGTTTTCTGCTAGAGTTACGTCCAAGGTTGTACCTTCAACTAAAGAAGTAAGTACATCCTTTAAATCATAACCAGATTCATTGGTAAAGGACCATCCACTAAACCCACCATTGGCAATATCAAAGCCTACTACTCCCATATATTCAACACCAGCAGTATTATATACGTTTGTTGCCCAGGTAAGAGTTGAGTTTCTTATAAGATTATACCAATCATCTTGAGAATAATTAGCTTTATTAGAACCCATTACATAGTTTTCTTCTTGTCCTAAAGCGTTTTTCCATGTGGCATTAACATCAGGTCTTGTAGTATCAGTCTTGTAAGCATAATAGTTGCCCTCAAAATTTGAAGGAGCACCATCAGTCATAAACACTATATAGATTTCCCTACCACTTTCATCATAGCTTACTCCTGTATTCTCCTTATATTGAGCCTTCAAGGTAGATATAGCATTGGCCGTTTCCATAAAAGCATAATCATAATTAGTATTACCATAGTTTAAATCTGTACTAGTATCTATTGAACCATCAAATGTTAAATAGTAACTTGAATTTGTGTACTCAATATCAATATTGTTTACAACGGCTTTTACAGTACTAGAACTATTATAACCTGTAAATACTGTTTGTGTTGAATCAGCATAGCTACTAGTATTAAGATTTCCTGTGTGCTCCTTATCAAGTCCTGCAAAGGTCACTAAGGAGATGGTGTTGTCAGTAGTAGTACCGTCCTCATTATCTGCGAGGAATACATCTGAAAAATCACCTACAGCAACCTTTAAATCATCTAGCTTAGAGGTCTCGGTAGAATTTTGAGGAACCTTTGTTGCGTCGGTAGTTCCTGTAGTCCCTGCAACCCAAGCCATAGAATTAGATACATCAGCAACTAAAATTACATCTACGCTTGTCTTCTGGGGTACCCCAGTGGTTGAGAGAGAAACCTTTGCTACACCAGTTTCCTGAAAGCTTGTTCCGTTAGCATCCTTCTCTACTCGAACAGAGCCCTCATTAGGATAATCAGGATAGTTATCTCCAGCTACATCCACAACCTTTATGGTTAAGAGATCCTCAGCTGTTTTACCTCCATACTTAACAGTAACATTATACTCTCCATTGGAATTAAGATTATAATCACCTAAAAGCATAGCTTCTGTCACAGTTTTTTGTTCACTGGTGCCATCGGAGTAGTTTACTGTAATATAGGTGCTGCTAAGATCTAAGGCTGAACCACGCTCTAATTCAATAGGATTTGTCCCTCCTAATACAATAGATGATACTGATTTTGAAGCTACAGTTACAGATACAGTACCAAGGCTAGCACCTTTATAAGAAACATTTAATGAATAATCACCATCAGTATTATTATCATAATTACCTGTTACTGTACATTCCGAAATAGGAATTGTCTTATCAGCAGTACCATCATTAGCATCGCTCCACTGCACTACTACTTTAGACAATATATCATCCTGAGTAGTACCATCACCATTTAGCACACTCTGTGAAAGCTCACCTGTAAGACGAGCATAGCCCAGAATATTGGTAGTAGGTTCAGTAGTAGTGGTAGTTACATTATAGAGATATAAATTTGTCGAATTATTACTTCCTCTAAAACTATTATTATAGTAAATATATGCTGTTGTATTTCTACTTCCTGAGCTTACATTTCTCGAAAAAGTATAGGTATCTGTACCGTTTATGGCTAGTGATTGTCCACTACTCTGCCCTGATACAAGTGAATAACTCCACTGTCTATTACTTCTTGTTGCATTAGGGTACAAATAACCCGTAGATCCTTTTAATATATAACTACCGCCACTCTTCGAAAAGGTGAATATTGTATCTTCAGAAATGGTGCTAGTTATATTATCTCCATTAATACTTACTAAAGCCCTTTCCCCTGAACTAGTTAGTGCATAACCAGAAGTTGAGTCAGAATTACTTTTATATACAATAATATAGTCTCCAGCTGCTATAGAACCAGTATATCTAATTGCACTATTTGTTGTAGTTCCAGGTACCTCCTCAGTTAGAGCTATCCAATCTTTAGAAGAAGCTTCTGATGATGAAGTAACATTAAACACTAAGCTTGAAGAAGCCAAACTTCCGTTTGCTGCTGTAGTCGTTATTGCTCTTGCTTGGTCACTGCTAGAAGCAGTAAGAGCACTACAGGTTATAGTAACCTTACCCGCATTTTTAAATGTTACAAGTCCATCACTATCTACTGAGGCTACATTTGAATCGCTGCTTTCCCACTCATAAGTTACATCTCCATTATACGAAGCTGTTAGAGCTAGGGTACAGTTACTTCCATCTTTAGGAATAACTACGTCATAATCTACTCCTTCAGTGGAAGAGGTGGTTATATTCTCGCC
>JAEXSY010000522.1 GCA_023440105.1 Bacillota bacterium | reverse complement strand
GTAATATTCCACCTATCATCATTGCAAGATATGCATTGGTCTTAAACTTCTTGGCAGCTGAGCTTGCAAGAAGTATAGGAAGAAAATAAAAAGCAGAATCGGACATAAATTCAACTATTTTATAGCTCATCATGTCTTTTGTTACTAGCTCAAAAGCTACTAGCAACGCTAGAACTGCCTTCATCATACCTGCAGCTGTGATAGCTGGTAGAATAGGTGTGAAGATTCCTGATATTGTATCGATGACCTTAGCTACTATTTTGCGATCATCCTTTTCTTCTGAATCACCGGATTTATTTTCTATATTTGCCATTTCAGTTAGAGGCTTGTATACACTTGCAACGTCACTACCGATTATAATCTGATACTGTCCGCCTTTCTTTACTACCCCCATAACTCCTTTGGTTTTTTTGATTTCCTCAGTGTGAGCCTTAGATTCATCCTTTAAATTAAAACGAAGTCTAGTAGCACAATGAGTTAGAGCTATAATGTTATCAGCTCCTCCAACCTTCTGCAGAATTATTTCTGCAAGATTTTTATAATCCATTACAAATCCTCCTTAAATTTATTCATTAAATATAATTTATAATAATAAAAAATACCCAAACCACAGCATAAGTTTACGCTGTAATTCAGGTATAGCCTTTTATAATAAAAGTAACAATCCTTCGTGTTATTCTGTTGTAATTCTCTTTATATGAACAGTAAGGTATATCATCTCATCTTCCGTTAAGTCTCTATTGTATTCTTTAATTACATAGTCTCTTATCTTTAAAGCACATTTATATTCCTCTTTATACTGTTCCTTTAGGGCGAATAAGAAGTTCTGATCCTCTCCCTTTACTTCTGATCCCTGAAAAACCCTTTGAGCAAAAAACTTTAAATGGGTGATAAATCTTTCATAATGTAATGTATATTCATCAAGATCCATGTGAAAATGATATTTAACAATATTTAAAATATCCTGTATCATTCTAGTCATGTCTCTAGTTTCTCCTATGGTCTGAGAATTCATAGAAGCATTAACCAGATGAAGTGCTATAAACCCTGCTTCATCCTCTGGAAGATTAACCCCTAGCCTTTTATGGATAATCGATAAGGCTTCCTTTCCTATAAGAAACTCATGACTGTAAAATCTTTTTATCTCCCACAAAAGAGCATTTTTAAGGATTATACCCTTAGAATATCTCTCAAGAGCAAAGCTTATGTGATCTGTGAGGGTTAAATAAATATTATCATTAAGCTTTCTTCCTAAGGATACCTTAGCAAAGCTAATAACTTCATTGGAAACCTGAATATGCTCTAAAGGCATTTTTTCTAATAGCTCTGTAAGCTTATTAGATTCCTTCCTGTCCTTACTAGTATATATCTTTGCTATCAGCTCTTTATCAATATAATCTCCAGTTTTTTTCTTGAATCCTAGGCCTTTCCCTACTACAATTACCTCATGATTATCACTATCTAAGGATTTTACTATATTATTGTTAATAACCTTTAATACCTTCATGTCTATATATCATTCCTTAGCTATCTTTTTTATATCATGGCTATATAATAAAAAAAGGCACTACCTTTAAAAGAATTGAAAAAAGCTTCAATGCTTAAAAAAATGGTATAGCCTGCATTACCAGTAACAATCCATATATTAATTACATACCTATATTATCATGTCCCTCCACCGCAGTCAAGTCATAATTTTAATAATATTAAAATATTATTTATAAACTGAGGCGTAGTTCTCGCTTATTTTGTCGATTAATATAAATTATTAAATCATTATACTTTCATCCTAAGAAAAAAGCTTCTTATCAATTAGCTCTGACTATCTGTATAAAAACTTAGAATCAGATCTGAATCAACAGAAGCTCTTACAAATCTATAGCTTATAGAATTCCTCAAAGGTTTTTAAAATATAATAATGATCCATTACTCCACCCAGCTCTCTTATAGAGTGCATTGCAAATATTGGTGTTCCAATATCTACAGAGCGAATGTCAAGATGAGTTGAGGATATTGGTCCTATGGTAGAGCCGCCTACCACGTCGGATTTATTTACAAACTTCTGCACAGGAACCTCTGCCTGCCTGCATATAAGTTCATATACAGCTGAAGAATCACTATCGGTAGTATATCTTTGATTAGCAGAAATCTTAATCACAGGTCCTTTGTTTATAACTGGCCTGTTGGTAGGATCATGCTTTTCTCCATAGTTAGGATGAACAGCATGAGCTAAATCAGCTGAAATCATAAAGGACTTAGATAAAGCCCTAAAGTAATCCTCTCTGTCACCACCAAAGCTTAAAACTATTCTTTCTAATATATTTGAAAGAAGCTGTGAATCTGCTCCCTGCTTAGTAGCACTTCCTATCTCTTCATTGTCGAAGCATACCATAACCTGAGTCCCCTCAGAAGCCTCGGCATTGATTAAAGCCTTAATGCCTGCATGAACCATAGCCATATCATCTAAACGGGAAGCAGATATGAACTCTTCCTTATGGCCTACCAGGGTTCCCTTTTCATACTCATATAGGAATAAGTCAAAGTCAACAATCTCATTTTTATCCACCTGAAGCTCATCAGCAATAAGTCCTAGAAGATAATTATCCTTTTCTAAATTATCATTGATTAAGGTTATGAGAGGAAGTACATCCTTCTGCCTATTAATTTCAACACCCTTATTAACCTCTCTATTCATATGAATAGCTAGATTAGGAATGATAACTACAGGCTTATTTATATCCACTAATCTGTGAACAGGTCTAAGTAGATTATCTCCCTTTAAAACAACTCTTCCTGCAATACCTAGAGGTCTATCAAACCATGTAGATAGTATTGGTCCACCGTAAACCTCCGTATTGAGCTTAAGATAAGTTCCTTCTGCTACCATTTCAGGATGAGGCTTTATTCTGAAGCCAGGAGAATCAGTATGAGCACCAATTAACTTAAAGCCTGCCTCACAGGGACATTTCTTACCAGTTCTGAAGGCAATTATAGCTGAGTCATTTCTTGTTACATAGTATGTTTTTTCAGCTTCAAGACTCCATTTTTCTTCCTCTTTTAATTCCACAAAGCCCTTTTCATCAAGAAGATTTTTAACTACTAAAGCTCCATGAAAGGCCGAAGGTGCGCCATATATAAAATCTATTAATTCCAGTGCTAAAGCTTTCTGCATGCATTGGTCCTCCTTTATATAAATTACTATTTTTATTTTATCATTTTTTTACTGTAAATACCTAGGAATTTTTCAAGTTAAATAAAATGAAGTATTATGAATATCATAAAAGACTATCATAATACTTCAATATTATTTATTGCTAAAATAATTGATTATATACATTATCGCTTTTATATTTCATACCAGATAATCTCATTAGGCCTTAAGGTTAACTCAAAGGCCTCTCCATTGCCCTTGTATACTGTGGTATTTTGGACTTCAAAGGTATTGTTAACTACACAGTATTTACCGCTATCCAAATAAGCATGTAAATCAGTGTTATAGTTACTGCAAAACCACTGTCTTAGCTCCTCTTCGCTATTGGCACTCCATAGGATACTTCTGTGAAGAAGTCTGCTATTTTCAAAAGAATAAGGTAAACCACTGATATATACACTTCTTCCCTTGCCATACTGGTTAACAGCAAGGTTTACTTCTTTGTCCTTTTGAACTAATATCTTGCTTTCAGGTAGGGCATAGATTCTCTGTGCTCCATGACCAAAATCAATCTCTTCCTTGAAGTCTTCTGTGATAAAATGCTCGTGCTTGTCCCAATTATACTTGTCATAATTTAAGGTGAAGCCTGTTTCCTTCTCTACCCCAAAGACATTAGCTAGCTGTATAAAACGTCCCTGATATTGATGGCCTGAAGGCTCGCCTACTCCAATAATACCGCCACCCTGATAAACAAATCTCCTTATGGCTGAGGTAACCTCTGGATTTTCCCAGACCACTCCACCAGTGTGAGCTGTATCAGCCTCTCCTACCATTATAATAACATCTATATCCTTAAGAACATCCTGATTTTCTTCTATGTCCTTAAAGCTAATAAAGCTAACCTCAAAGGGTGCTCCTGATAGAGCCTCAATTATACCTGCATAGCTATAATTTTCCTTCTGATATAAGGCATGGTGAACCATGTGGCATCCCCAAGCTCTCATTTTCCCCCAGCTGTTGAGGACTGCTACCCTTTTAATACAATAAGGCTTTGTACCTTTAATATTATCATAGAGAAGTCTAAACTCATCACATACACTTTCTACATAATCTATGAAATCTGGAAACTCTAGAGCTAGCTTTAGATATCCTCCATATCCAATCCTATCAATGGGTTTTCTTAGAATAGCACGCCTTGCAGTTATCCAGTTAAGCTTAGCCTCTTTTACAGGATCCCCTCCCTCATGGAAGGTGTCAGGGAAGAAATAAGGAAGAAACCTTCCTTCTCTATATTTTACTCCTTCTACATCACTAATTAACCTAAGAGTGCTTCCGTTGCCAACGCTTCCTACTATGGCATCAAGTCCGATGGTTTTAAATTCATCCATAAAAGGCTCTGTTCCAATCCAATGGTCTCCTAAAAACATCATTGCTTCTTTGTTACCCTCATGAGTTATATCAACCATCTCCTTAGCAAGCTTTGCCACTTCTCTCCTCTGGAAGCTCTGGAAGTCTAAAAACTCCTTGCTAGGAACTCTATATTGATTATTGTAATATCCCTGATCGATAATATATTCAGTTCTGAAGGTATATCCAACTTCTCTTTCAAACTGCTCCAATATATATGGACTTACACTAGCTGAATAGCCATACCAGTCCACATATTTTTCTCTCTTAAGCTCATCAAATACTAAGGTGAACTGATGGAAAAAGGTTGTATATCTTATAACATCTACATGAGGATTTTCCTTAATATATTTCTTTAGCCTATCCATGGAATAAGCTCTTGTTTTTGGCTGACGGACATCAAAGGTTATCTGATGCTCCACATCCTTCCAATCATTTATCACGGCATTATACATATGGACAGGATCCCAGATAAGATAAGCAAGGAAGCTTACAGTATAGTCATGGTAAGATATAGCTTTTATAGTTACTTCTCCAGTTTCCTCAGAATAAGTCCAATCCTCTGCCTTCACAGGAAGCCCGGTACTTCTATCCATGACCTCCCACCATCTTTTTATGTCATCTCTGCTATTTACCTTCATAAGCTCCTCACTGATTCCACTCATGAGCTTAATTGAAAGACTCTCCTCTGTGGCTGTATGAAACCCTGTCATTATATAACACTGCTGTATTTCATCAGGATTATTCTTTGCCCACTGATTATCCTTTCTAGTGGTATAATAGGTTGAATAAATCTTTGCTCCAGTTTTCTGGAGCTCAACAGGAAATTCTGTTCCATCGCAATCTCTGATGGCATCGGCCTTCCATCTTTTCATTATCTCTATTGTCTCTTCAGTTATATCTAAATCTGTTGGTATAGTAACTCTTCCTTTATTTTTATTATCCATAGCATTATAGCTCCTCTTATTTTCATCTCCAATATCTTTAGTTAAATCTATATTTATTAATTATTTCCGTCATTATATTCATTTTTCCCTGTATATCCTGAACCATCTTAAGCTGAGTTCTGGCTCTAAATAAATTGTGATTCTCCTTATGAACCTTAAAATATACATCTCCTTCAAGGAAGTCAGCTAAAAACCTTATGCCACATTCATAGGTCATTATCATAGCTGAAAATGGAAGAAAAGCAATCTCCTCTTCATTTAAAAAGTCCCTGGCCTCTTCCATATATCCCTTAACAAAGGCTTCAAAGAGCTCCATATCTAAGGTTACCTTGCTTAAATCTTCTTCATCCTCTTCTCCTGTGGTTGCTCCTGATCTTATTGCATCACCAAAATCATAGAGTGATAGTCCAGGCATCACTGTATCTAAATCAATGATGCATATTCCTTCTCTTGTAACATCATCTATCATAACGTTATTAAATTTTGTATCATTATGGGTTACTCTTAAAGGAAGCTTCCCATCCTCTAATAGTGAATTTAAAACCTTAGTTTCCTTTTCCAGTGCTAAGAAGGCCTCTACCTCCTTTTTAGCTAAATGAAGTCTTTGAGCCTTGTCTTCTTCTACAGCTCTAGTAAAATCCTTAAATCTTTTTTCCGTATTATGAAAATCCTTTATAGTTTCACATAGCTTTTCTGCTGGAAAGTCCGCCAGGAGCTTTTGAAACCTTCCTAAAGCTTTTCCCGTATTATAAAAATCCATAGTATTTTCTACTATAAGATAGGTCCTAGCTCCCTCAATAAATATATAACTTCTCCAATAATCTCCCTCTGGACTTACATAATAACTCTTACCCTCTATGGTAGGGACAAGATTTAAGGTTTCCCTGTTTTCATCTCCTCCTCTTTCAATTATCTTTTCTTTCAGATAACTGGTTACCAAAGAAAGGTTATTCATAAGACCTTCAGGATCTTTGAATATATTTTTATTAATCTTTTGAAGTATATATCTTAAAGGCTTATCTTTAGAATCTTTAGTCCTTACAAGATAGGTATCGTTAATATGTCCATCTCCATAGCCTTCTATGGAAATAGTCTCTCCATGAAAAGAAAAATTAGCTGCAATTCTCCCAAGATCATAATTGTTATTCATTATAGTCTGCCTCCCACAGTTTTTCAGGATATAGCCCTTTATCAATAAACTCTCTTATTGCTCTTTGAACTATAGGCTTATCTTCCTTGTAGGTCACACCATACCATTTTTCTTTACTCTCCAATACCTTTACCCTGCAGTTATTGTCAGTGATGATATTGTTAACTACATTAGGAAGAAAGCATTCTGACTTTAAGGGATTAGTATTAGTAGAAAGCTCCTTAAAGAATAGCTGTAGTTCTTTTTCTAAATAGGAAAATATCCTTGGGGTAAAGCCCCAAATATTCATAGATACAGTACTATTATCGGTGAGGAGCTGCCAATTTTTATCATCTTCACTGTATTTTATACCATCAGAAAACCTAGATATCTTTGTTCTCTCTTTTATATTCTTTAAGTAACCATTATTATCAAGGGAGCATACTCCCCTAGAAACATAACCATTTTCAGTCAAAGTATTGCTAAGCTTAAATCCAACCATGGCATAATCTGCTGAAGCTTCGTCTACCCCTCTAAGATAATCATAAATAGCTTTAAAAGCAGAATATCCATAATAATCATCAGCATTAATTACAGCAAAGGGTGTTTTTACTACATCTCTACAAGCATAGACTGCATGAGCAGTTCCCCAGGGCTTTATTCTCCCCTCAGGAAGCTCACAGCCCTGTGGCAAATCCTCAAGACTTTGATATACATACTCTACATCTATATATCTCTGTATTTTATCTCCAATGGAGCTTTTAAATATTTCTTTATTTTCTTCCTTAATTACAAAGATAATTTTATCAAAACCACTTCTCAGAGCATCATAAATAGAATAATCTATAATTATTTCTCCATTTGGTCCAACAGGATCTACCTGCTTAAGACCTCCATATCTGGACCCTAAGCCTGCAGCCATTATTATCAGTGTAGTATTTCCCATATTATCTGCTCCTCTCTTACAGAATCATTTATTTGTATCCCTTGCTGCATAGGTTTGATTGTATAAATATAAAACCGTCAAAATTCCTATAAGACCCAGGAGCATCATAACTAACCCTTTATAGGATATAGCCTTATGTCCTATAAAGGTTAGAAATACCGATATAATAAAAATCACAAGTATTATTATATTTTTCAAGCTTCCCAAAGATAAGCACCTCTCTTTTCTTATCCAATTATTTTTTAAAATAGATACCTACTATTCCTTCACTCCACCTAAGGTCATACCCTCTGTAAGCCTCTTCTGTACTAATATATACAAGATCAAGGTTGGAAGCATTACTATAACCAGTCCAGCATACATCTGGCCATAATTAGCCGCTGCTTTTTGAGATTGCATTAGATTAATAAGTCCCACAGGAAGTGTCTTAGAGGAATTAGGCATCAAGGTGAGAGCTATAATATATTCATTCCAGAAGGATAAAAAGTTAAATAGTATCACTGTAACAATACTAGGCTTCGCCATGGGTATCATTATTTTTACCATAGTAGTAAAATTACTTGCTCCATCCACATAGGCTGCTTCCTCATAGGCCTTTGATAGAGTTTTAAAATAATTTGACATAAGATATACTGTAAAAGGTATTGCTGTGGAGGCATATACCAGGGAAAGAATAAATCTATTATCCAAGAAAAAGCCAGTTCCCCATATACCTCTCAGGTATTTGTCCATATCTAATAGCATCAAAAATATCGGAACAACTATATAGTTAACATTTATAAAAAGTCCTCCCATTAAGAGACCTTCAATGATTTTTTTCCCTTTAAAATCAAAACGAGCTAATACATAGGATGCTGGTACAGTTATAATAAGCAATAGTGCCAGAGCCGTTAATGTTACTATTATAGAATTTACGAAGTACTCACCCATCCTTGCTTTTTCTATGGCATCAATAAAGTTTTGAAAATAGAAGCCCTTAGGAAGAGCCCAGGGGTTTCCATAAAACTCTACATTTTCTTTTATCGAGGCCATAAAAACCCACAAAACAGGAACTATTATTGTTATTGCCAAAGTAATGAGGGCAACATATATAAAAGCCTTATATAACTTATCTATAGATTTCATCTTGTTGCTTTTCATAATATCCCCCTTCTAATACTGTATAACATCTCTCTTGGTTGCTTTATTAATTATTGCAGATAAAGCAAAGGAAAAGAGAAATACAACAACTCCTATGGCCATACCGTAGCCATAGCTGGCATTGTTATAAGCTTGCTTATATAAATAGCTAAGGAACACCTCAGAGGCTCCATCTGGTCCTCCTCCAGTCATTACCTTTACAAAAAGGAAGCTTAGATTTATAGTACTTATTACAAAAAAGGTTAGGGTTGTCCTAACTGTATTCCATACCAGTGGCAGTGTTATAGAAAAGAACTGTTTTATCCTTCCTGCTCCTTCTAAATCTGCAGCCTCGTATAGATGAACTGGTATAGAGCTCATGCTTGCCATATACATTACCATATAATAACCAATAGCCTGCCAAATCATAGCTCCGGCTATTGAATAAACAACTATCCCCTGATCTCCAAGAAACTGAATGCTCTTATAGCCTTCTCCGCTAAACATCTTGAATAAGCCATTTAAAAGCCCCATACTTGGATCATATATGGCAGAAAAGATAGAAGATATTACTACAACAGAAAGAATGTTAGGTATATAAAATATAACTCTATAAATATTTTGTCCCTTAATATTCTCCTTAACCAGTATGGCTGCAATAATTATTGCTAGAGACAGGGTAACAATAGTCACCACCACAATGAGAAAAAGAGTATTTTGAAAGGACCTCAAGAAATTCATATCCTTAAGTATTATCTTAAAATTGTTAAATCCAACAAAGGTCTTATTTGCCGTAAGCCCTCCCCACTTAAACAAGGACATTCTAAAAACATTAAGTGTAGGATAAACCATAAAAACTCCAAAAAGTATTACTGCTGGAGCTAAGCAAATCCCTATAAAAAGATTATTTCCTTTATGTTTCACTCTTTACCTCCTCTTAAAAGAGCCACGATGGCTATTGCCATCGTGACTAAATAAACATTATATTATTGTGCTGCACTTATTGCTTCTACAGCCTTTACTACCTCATCATACCACTGGTCTACAGTCTTTGTACCATTAACCACTGAGTTTATTGTCCCAAATAGTATTCCATCAGCACTAACTAGGTCAACACCTTCTACAGCAGTTGCAGATGCAAAACCACCCATTGCAGCTTTAGCACCATTGTCATAAACAGAGTAATACAGCTTGTTAGGATCATCTTCTCCGATTAAGGAGGAGGCAGTTGTGATTGGCTGAACAGCTCCACCTAACTCATAGATGGTTTTTGCTGCTTCATCGGAATACATATAAGCCATAAATTCTTTAGCTAAATCTTCATTAGCAGCACCAGAAGGGATAAACATCTGTTCAAAGAAGGTGAAGGAATAAGAATCTCCTCCTTCAGTTACCTTTGGTAGTGCTGTAAAGCCCCATTCAAAGCCATCAGCTCTAGGTGCATCCTTCATTTCATTTGGTAGCCAAGTTCCATTAGGAATAAATAACGCCTTGTTATCTAATAGTAGCTGTTGATTTTTAGTAAAGTCATTACCATTAGCCTGAGCTACAGTATTTTCATGAGTGTATTTTGCAAGCTCTCCAACTATATCAAAAGCTTGTCTAACTTCATCACTCTTCCAAGCATCTACATCATAGTTCATGAGCTTAGCAAAGGTTTCAGCTCCTGCTACTTCATTTAATAAAGCATAGAAAAAGGCATCAAAATATCCTGTAGTAGGATATGTAAATAAAGCTGATCCATCACTCTTAACTTTTTCCCCTAAGGCAAACATCTCTTCAAAGGTTTTCGGACTATCATAGCCAGCTTCTCCAAAAAGTGATGCATTATAGAATAAACCACAAGGAGAGTAGAATAAAGGAGCTAAATAGGTTTTACCATCACCATAGGGATTAGTTACCAGTGTATCAGTAAAGCCTGGTATAATCTTTTCTCCTACGGTTACATCTTCTCCTGGCACCTTCATATCTAAAAGATCGGAAATTTCAACTATTGCTTTCTCAGAGATAAGTGTATCAGTTAGTCCACCTTCTGAGCCAACGGATAGATAAATTATATCTGGTACATCTCCAGATTGAATCTGAGGCCTTAATATTTCAGCTATATTCTTTTCCAGAGTAAGCTCTACCTTAACGCCCTCATGAGCTTCCTCAAAGGCTTTAGCAAGTGCATCCCAGTGCTCTCTTCCATATCCACCATCTAACCCTGCAATTTTTAAAACCTTTTCATCATTACCAGCTGAACCATTATTATTTGCTCCGCATCCAACAACGCCTACCATAAGTAGAGCTGATGTTACTAATGCTAATAATTTTTTCATATTCTTCCCTCCGCCACCATAATTTTGGTATATCAATAAGCTAATTATATATTGAGGTAAACGTTATTAATATAAGGATATTGCTCATATTTTTATGTATATTGCTTTTATACTTATAAAAAGTAAAAGAACTAAGCTCTTTCAACTGGATTATAAAAGAATATACTTCATAAAAACATAAATATTGAAAATATTCTTGTATTTAGTTAAAATTAAATTGTTCTCTACAATTATTCCATTGAGAAGGGCAGTGATAAAATGTCAAATATTACTTATGAATTTAAGAATGCTGACCTTCGAAAAATTAATACTAGTTTGTTATATGTAAGCCATTCAATATATGAAGGGGATTGGTTTAGTGTTCTTCATTCACACCCAATTACAGAGCTATTTTATGTAGTAAAAGGAAGAGGACATTTTCATATAAATAATAAAACCTTTGATGTTAAAGAAGACGACCTGGTCATCGTCAATGCTAATGTATCTCATACAGAATACTCTATGGATTCAAATCCATTAGAATACATAGTATTAGGAATAGAAGGACTGGCAATACTTCAGGATATTAAGGATGGAGATGATAGCTACGGTGAGTACAGTATACTTAATTATAGTGGCTATAAGGATGAGGTACTCTTCTACTTAAAAAAGCTGCTAAAGGAAGCTAGAGAAAGGGACGATCTTTACAAGGAGGTAACTCATAATTTATTAATACTTTTAATTATTAATATAGTTAGAAGAACCTCTGCAAATCTTGTAATCTCTTCAACAGAAAATATTAGCAAGGAATGTGCTTATATAAAGAATTACATAGATAATAATTATTCCACTAATATTACCCTTGATTCCTTGGCGGAGATGACCCACATGAGCAGATTTTATTTAGTGCATGTTTTTAGACGTTTCTTCAACGTGTCACCCATCAATTATTTGATAACAAAGCGCTTAAAAGAAGCAGCACATCTGCTCCAGTCCACGGATTTATCAATAATGAATATATCTAATTCCGTAGGCTTTACTAATCAATCTTATTTCTGTCAAATATTTAAGAAGAATTATAATATGTCTCCATCATCCTACAGAAAATTAAACAAAATTAAGACTTCTACTTAATAAAAATAGATAGCAAAACCTACTATAGGTTTTGCTATCTGCTCATCTAATAACTAATTTCAGTAAGCTCATGTAGAGCTCTGGTACACATGATATATTTGATGTGATCATATGAAGGAGATGATAATTTATTCAAAACTATTACTCCATCAAACTCTAAGCCCTTGGCAAAATAAGAAGGAAGCATAACAACTCCACCTTGATATATGAATTCCTCTCTATCAATTACTGTAAGATAATATTTTTCTTTAATGACCTTTTCGGCTTCTTTAACCTCACTAAGAGTAGGTGCTATAATTGCTATGTTCTCAAGCCCCTTCTCCTTATACTCTGTGATTATATTTTCCACAGCTGAGCCTAAGGCTTCTTCATCGTCTATAGTTAATTCCTTCACTGGGTTACCATTTCTAACTAATGGAACTATTTTTTCTTCTTTCAAATATCTATTAGCATATTCCATTATTTCTACCGTAGATCTATAGCTCTTATTTAACGTAAACTCCTTAAGGGATATTTCTGAAAAAATCTCTTTTAAATTTTTCATAGCTGGCGACGAATCAGCACCGATGAGCCTCTGGTTATAATCACCAACTATGGTGAAGGAGGTTGCTTTAGTAAGACCTTTTATGAGCTGCAGCTGAAGCAGAGTCAAATCCTGCGCTTCATCTATAACCACATGCTTTATATCCTCTTTGTATTTTATATCCTTAAGCTTCATATAAAAATATAAGAGTGGAGCTAAATCATCCTGAGTAAGAGGAAGATTATTATTAAACTCATTATATATATCTATTATCTCCTCTGGATTAATCCAGGAAGCTAGAACATCTCTTTGGTGCATAACCTCTCGAATTATCGCCCGGATTCGGAGCCTTCTATTAAATTCAATATTATTTTCTTCTACCTTTAGCTTTTCAGTAGTCAGGCTATTCTTATAGGCCTCTATTTCCCGCTTAAGCTTTCTTACTTCTTCGTCTCTTTTATCCTTAAGCTTCGAAACAAGAATTCTTTTTATCTTTTCGCTTCTTCTAAACAAAGGCATGTAAGAATAATGATAATTAAAAAGCTCTTCTATCTCCTTCAAGGAAACAATCTCTTCATCAAAAAAGTGTACTGGCTGAGGATTGAAGTAGCTTTCATCCATTTCTGATAGCTTTTTATCCAGCTTTTCTAAATAAGCCTCACTATTTTTATAGGCTGCACTCTTCAAAAAGTCCTTATCCTTTTGAAGTATTCTCTCAGCATATTCCTTAAAAGCCATTACCTCAGGAATATTAAGAAGCTCCATTGCAAACCTATAGAAGGTAGTCTGTTTTACCCCTGTTTCTCCAAGACTTGGAAGCACTGTGCTTATATATTCTAAAAAGATATCATTTGGACCTATAATAAGTACCTTATCCTTCAAAATCTCTCTATAATTATATAGAAGATATGCAACTCTATGAAGT
>JAEXSY010000521.1 GCA_023440105.1 Bacillota bacterium | reverse complement strand
GTCAAAATGATTAAAGCCTTTAACAGGCCTTTAATTCTGGTAGATACAATACTCCATAAGGGTTATAGAATGAAGGCGCTGGACCCATTACTTATCAAAGAAAATGTAGAGGTAGAAAAGCTAATTGTTGGTATTTTATCTTCTAGAGGTAAGGATTTAATGGAATATCAAAATAGAGAAGTTGATACTGTATACTTTATCCCAAGGCTAAGACTTTGGTTTAATGAAAGCTCTATGTATCCTTTTATGGGTGGAGATGCACTTTGGAGAGGTGATTTTCCTAAGAGAAATATTATTCCCTCAATAAACTTAATACTCCCCTATACCTCTCCTGCCTTTTTGAGAGGAACAGAGAAGGAGATCATTTACGAGCTCTCAAAAACCTGTTTGGAGAACTCAAAAGCCATACTAAATACTCTGGAAAATATATATCATAAACTTAATGAAAGAACTCTATCTCTCCTTGCCCTAGGCCAAGTATTTACAATTCCAAGAGTCCCTGACCAGGGAAGAGATATGTTTTATGATCTAAATTTATCAGCGAGCTATTATCTTGAAAATGATCTTGAACTTTTAGAAAAGCTAGAAACTCTAATAAGGAGCTAAATATGAATAACAATAGGAATAAATATAAGAATCTATATAAAATAAATAATCAATTACTGCTTACTAATAATATATACAAAGATCTTGAAGTGGAGAGTATTAATAATCTGAAAGATTATAAGGGCATACTGCTTCTAGATATGAATACATCACCTCAGTACTCCAGAAGCTATTTCAGAATAGACACTGAAGATGTTATGGAAGCATACAAAGAGGATGTGAGCCTGTTATGGGATACCTCTTTTCCTTCCTACCCTTCAGTCCTAAATGAGACTTTAAATGAAGGAAGGCTTTATGGCATAAACAGCAGCTATCCAAATTTCAAAAGCTTTCCTAAGGATATCATAAAGACAAAAGGCCTAAAGGTTAATATTGTAGGCTTAGGAGATGTGGGTGGAATACTAGCAACTGGCTTAAAGTTATTATCTCATGAAACTATTTCCTCCATAGGCTTATATGACACCTCCCCAGATAAAGTATCTCGCTGGGAACAGGAGCTTTCTTCAATATTAGATATTAACGCCCCTATGGGCCCTAAGGTATATTCATTAAGGGAGGAAGAGCTATTTCAGTGTGATGTGTTTATCTTCTGTGTTTCTGTTGGTGTTCCGTCTTTAGACGCAAAAATAAAGGATGTTAGAATGGCTCAATTTGAAGGGAATAAAAAGGTTGTTTCCATCTATGGAAAAAAAGCTCGAGAAGCAGAATTTAAAGGTATGTTCTTTGTAGTATCAGACCCTGTAGACCTATTATGCAAGGCTGTATTTATGGAAAGCAACAAAAATGAACTAGGTGAACTGGATTATAGAGGTGTACCTTCTCACAGAATAAAAGGCTTTGGCCTTGGAGTTATGAATGCTCGGGCAGCCTATATATCCTCTAAAGAATATCCTGAACTGGATTATATAAATGAAGGAAGGGTTTATGGCCCCCATGGTGAAGGACTTATTGTTGCAAACAGCCTAAAGTCTTATAGCAATGAGGCTTCCCTCCTCCTTACAAATAAGACAAAGGAAGCTAACTTAAAAGTTAGGGAAACGGGATTCAAGCCTTATATAGCCCCAGCATTATCCTCTGGTGCTCTTTCAATACTATCAGCTTTGAGGGGTGAACCTCATTATTCCTCCTCTTTCCTCGGAGGGATCTATATGGGTGCTCGTAATAGGCTTATAGCTGGAGCTACCATTTTCGAGAAAATTTCTATGCCCCTAGAGCTCAAGGAAAGGTTAAAGGATACAGAGGAATATTTACACAAGCTTTATTAATCCTTACACCACAATTTAAAAAACTTTGCTATAATATACTAACCACAAAAGAAAGGGGATGAAGAAGTGAAAGTTGAGCTTCATTGTCATTCTACCGCCTCTGATGGAAGCTTATCTCCTTTAGAATTGATAGAGCAAGCACAGATGAAAGAAATCAATATTTTAGCTCTCACAGATCATGACACAACAGGAGGTATACCTCAGGCAAAAAAGATTGGAAAGGAATTAGATATTCAAGTTATCCCTAGCATAGAGCTTTCTACTAGATATAATAATGAAAATATTCATATACTGGGATACTTTAAGGATGATAGTTACCTATCCTTAGATTTTCAAGCTTTTCTTAAGGACCTTCAGGAATATAGGATCTATCGAGGAAGAAAAATCATAGAAAAGCTGAAAGAACATTTTAATATAGCCTTGGACTATGAAAAAATAAAGGTTAAGGTGCCCGGGGTATTAGGAAGACCCCATATTGCAAAGGCATTAATTGAAAATAAATATGCAGAGTCCTTTGATGAGAGAACGTCCACAGGTATGTGTAAATAAAAGTAGACAAGGCTATATAGAATTGGAAATTACTATAGGAACAAACTAGAGACAAGTTCCTGTAGTAATTTTTATTATATTGGGAATAACTAAATACTG
>JAEXSY010000395.1 GCA_023440105.1 Bacillota bacterium | reverse complement strand
ACATAGGGTTAAATACCAAGTTAGCCATTATAGCACCATAAAATGTAGTTATTAATGCCTTTGCCATTCCCGATGCAATTGCTGAGGAGTCAGATAAGTAAGCAAGCATTTGAATAAGTCCAATAAGTGTACCTATCATACCAAATGCAGGTGCATAGCCTCCCCAGGCCTTTAGTATCCCTATCCCCACATTATGCCTATTCTCCATTTCATTTATTTCTAGCTCCATAATATCCTTAATGGTTTCTGGTTCTATTCCATCTATAACCATTTGAAGTCCTTTCTTAAGAAAGTCATCCTCAAGTGTAACAATCTCATCTTCTAGAGAAAGTAATCCTTCTCTTCTGGCTTTTTTAGAAAGCTCAGTAAATATATTTATAGTCTCAATGCCTGATCTAGGTGAATCCTTAAAAGATACCGCCATTACTTTAAATATATTTTTTACATCCTTCATAGGGTAATTGACTAGTAAAGCACAGAAGGAACCTCCTATTGTTATGATTACAGAAGCAAAATCCCAAAATATTATAAGCTCTGAGCCCATAGTCATGGACCAAAGAAGCATAACACTACCTAGTCCTAAGCCTATAATAGTTAAATGATCCTTTCTATTCATAATTCTGCCTCCTAACAGCCTCGGTTGTATATTTTCTTTTTAAATAATATGATTTTTTCTATTACTTCCTCAGGAGTCTCTAGAACTAGATATTTTTTCCCATTGGTTAAAGTTATTAAGGTTTCAGGAACCTCTTCTAGCTTTTCAATATGCTCAGAATTCAAAACAAATTGTTTTTTGCCTATTGTAGTTAAATAAACCATGGTTATTTCTCCTTTATAATCCCTTAGAGAGGAGAAATCCTCTCTAAGGATAAATTTATTACCTCTTTAAATTAAGAATTTCTTGTAATATCTCATCACCGGTAGTAATCATTTTACCGCTAGCCTGAAAGGCTCTGCTTGTTACAATCATATCTGTAAATTGCTCTGTTAAGTCTACATTGGACATTTCTAGATATCCCTGCATCAAAGCGCCATAGCCATCATTATTTTCTTCCCATAAGGTTTTTATACCTGTTCGGATAAATGCTTCCCCTGAATTAGCAGATTGTATAAAGGCATTACCACCTACCTTTGTTAATCCCTCTGTATTTTTGAAGGTTGCCATGGCAATTTGACCTAATGCCGAAACACTTCCATCTTCTAATACAGCAGTGATGATCCCTTCATCACTTATGCTGAAATTTTTGATTGCTAGATATTCATTTGTTCCTGCAACCTTGATTTTATCAGGTATCCTTAAGGTTTTAAGATTATTATCGTAGGAGTGTACTTCCATATTTCCATTAACAAAATTAATGACTCCATCAACTCCCACACTCTGAACTGGAGTTCCTCCTGTTATCGCTGCAGAGTTAGGATTATTGGCTTGATTATTAACCTCTACAGTAACAGTCTGGCTTAAACCAGCAGTATTTAGTGCCTTGTTGATAGCATTTTCTAAGCCTGCTTTTGTAGTTCCGTCTACTCCAGTAAAGTTTCCATTTATCGTTATAGTTTTTAAAGCCTTATCAACCACCGCAGAGGTAGAAGTATCGGGTGAATTAACACCTCTTATAATCGTATATCCGTTCAACCCTGAACCAGCAGTAAAATTAAACTCAAAGCCTGATGCATAAACAGTATCAGGAACTACTGCTGTTGCCTCACTGTTTGCTTTATCATTACTTAAGGAATAGCCTAAAACTCTATAGCCATCAGATGTCAACAGATTGCCTTCAGCATCTAATGTAAACGCCCCATCTCTGGTGTACATTAATCCTACTCCTGAGGTCTGAAGGCTTTCTGTTAAAATGCTATGAGTACCTGGTTCATGATTAACCACAAGAGCGTTATCTTCAAATATACCGTTTCCCTTGGCTACCATGAAATAACCGTTACCATCAATTCCTACATCAAGGCTTCTTGAAGTAGGCTGCATTGCCCCCTGAGTCATAATTGTATCTATGGCACCAAGCTGAACCCCAAGTCCTACCTGCTTAGCATTAGTTCCTCCTGCATTTTGGGAAGGAGCTAAAGCATTGGTAGAGCTTTGATAAAGAGCATCCTTAAAAGTGGTTCTTGATGCTTTAAAAGCAGTAGTACCAACATTAGATATATTATTACCAATTACATCAAGCTTCGTTTGATTTGCCTTCATACCTGTAATTCCAGCATACATTGATCTTATCATTTTAAATGACCTCCTATTATGTACATTTGTTCGCATCAATCGGTCTGCGAACCTCGGCCCCCTTAAGGTCCAGCCTATAGCATTACCATGCTATCAATATTAGTAAATACATTATCTTTTGCTCTTGCCTTTTCCACTGCCGTTATTAAGGTTTTATTTTCACAGCTGGCAATGAAAGCAATATCTTTGTAAAATATCAGGGTATTTTTGCTTCCCTTACTCCTAGCTTTTTCTATTCCATAACCAATGGTTTTCATGTCCATCTGGGAAAGCTCTAATTCTTCCATCCTTTCCAGTGCGTGAGCAGAAATCTTATAACTCAATTCACTATATAATTCCTTATTAAGTACTTCTTTAAAGGATTCATTATGATTAATTGAATTATTCTTTCTACTTGAGCTTTGGTTATTTACAGGGGTAACAATTCCCTCAATAGGCTGTGGCCTACCATTTACCATTCTGTAGCTCATAGGTTACTCCTGAGAACTTTCATAGATTCTTGTTATTTCATCTAAATAAAAGCTCTTTGTTTCGCCAGTAGCTTCTACTCTAACTTTTAGAGATATACTACCATTAGCTTGTCCTACTTCTAGAACCTTACCTGCATATTCCTTCTCTTCATTGTTTTCCTTTACTCTTAACTGAACATCCTTGCCAATTAGCATAGAAGAGGTAAGAAGTGATGTATATCTTTCAAGGTTATCCATGGCATAGTCAGGAACATCTATAACTGACACCACATGGCTAGCTTCAAAATTCTTGTATACATTCTTTCCATTCTCGTTAACTATAAGGGTTACATAAGTATTTGATCCTTGATTAGTTACTGCCTGTACAACTCCCGTATAGTTTTTGCCTTGAGAATCATAATCGGATACAGTGACACCCTTTCCAATTAAACTGCTGTTTGCATTGAATGCCATTGTGTTATTTAAATTAGTCAGCTGCTCCATTGTTACCATCTGTGCCATCTGTGTCACATATGCTGTTGAATCCGCAGCATTTGTTGGATCCTGATTAGTTAATTCAGCAGCAAGTATTTTTAAAAAGCTATTTTTATCCATATCGCTTCCAGCTGATTTTATAGGAGTACCCCTATTAGTCGCTGTATTTTGCGCATAAGAAACAGTATTTATATTACTCATAAGCAATCTCCTTATACTAAACTATTTATTGTTCCTTCTATGAGTATATCTGAAGTATTAATTACCTCTTCATTCCTTTTAGATAAGGCTTCCTTTACGAAAGTGGAATTATTGTTATTATTTCTATCATTGTCACTATAATTATTACTTCTACCTTCTTCTGAGTAGTAGAAGCCATCCTCTGAAAATAAGCTAATCTCCACCTCCTGGATTTTTATCTCTCCAGCCTTCAGGGCATTGTTTAACTCTCCAATATTATTAATCAGTAGTTTATAGGTTTCTTCGGAGCTCACCCTAACCTTGGCTTTAAGAGTATTCTCCTCTAAGGTAAGTCTTACAATAATAGAACCTAGCTCTTCAGGATTAATCTTTACCTTAATCTCCTGGATATTGTCCTTGGAAGCATAATTTATAACTTTTATTAAATCTTCCTGTAGGGTCTTTCCATTAATAACTGGTGATTCTATCAAAGATGAATAATTACTTTCAATAGGTGCTCTCTGAATAACCCCATAATAATTACCCTTAGCATTATCTTTCTCAAGCAGTAAGCTTTTAAGGAAGGTGACATCTTTGGAGGTAGAATTTTCTTCACCCATATCACTTAAAGTTTTAATTTCAGATGTAGTAAAACTTAACTCTTCATCTCTGCTGTACTTCCGATTGCTCATAAATGCTTCTTTATTCCACTGTCCCTTTAATCCTTGTTGCTTATCAGTGCTTTTTAAGACCTTATTAAGAATCCCTGATATTTCTGAGGAGTTAACTGAAATATTTTTTTTCTCATCGGTATAGGTTGATTGTATATCTCCTGTGTGGTATTCACTTAGTGTCTCAACCTCATCAGAACTGGTCAGCTTCTTTATTAGTTCCATAAATCCCTCATTATGAGAGGTTTCCTCCAGCTGTGCCAAAAGTTCGTCAATTTCATAATTTCCATTCTTAATTAAACTATGTAACTTAAAGACTTCCTGAAAAATCGTCTCTGGGATACTTTCTTTTCCATTTTCATATTCACTACCAATGATTTTTCTAACCAGGAAATAATCCAAAGTATTCACTAGATCTCCAATATAAGAATCATCCACGTTGCTATCCTGACTTTCATCCTCTGATAGGTCACCAGCTAAACTACTTCCTGAGATCTCCACTGGAGTATCTTCTTTTCTCTCTAGAGTCTTAAAACTCTCTTCCTCACTGCTGTTTTTAAGATAATTCACCATATCAGCAAAGGATGATTCAGCTTCACTACCTTCTCGTTTTTTTGTCCTGCTATTGCCTAAATTCACCTCTTTAATATCATTACTTACGGAATTTATTACTGTTATTATTCTCACCTCCTTTCAGCAACCTGCTTAATATATCCATAAAGAGCAAATTCATCGTTCATTTTTTGCTCTTTTTGGTTCTCTTCAAAACAGTATTCATGATATTTTTTCTCTTTCAGCAGCTCTATTGTCTTTCTTTCTATCTGTCTATCCATTAAATCTTCTCTGCATTCCTCTAATGCTTTTTCTTTTACTTCAATTTCTATTTCTGCTTCCTCTATGTATCTTGATAAAGCCGACAGATAATTTCTCTTAATTTTTTTATGTATTATTGTTTCCTCATAATCCTCTATACTATATTTATTGTAGTTTTCTTGTAAAGTATACAGGTGCTCTTCCGCAAGAAACCTATCTTTCTGAGCTTTTTGAAAGCTTACCTTGCTAGTTTCCTCCTGTTGCAATCTTATATCTAAAAGCTTTTGTAGTTTGAAATTAAAATGGCTTTCCATAGTCACCTCTAATTAAATATTTCCTTCATGGAATTAATGGTCTCTTCAAAGGTCGCTTTTTCATAAACACCCTGTTTCAAAAAACTGTTTATTATTTCATTAAGCTCAATTGCCTTATCCACTTTTTTATTGGTCCCCCTAGTGTAGGCTCCAATATTTATTAAATCCTCAGAATTTTTATAGGTAGCCAGTAAATCTCTTATGGCAGAAGCCATATCTTTATGTTCTCTCCCTACTATCTCAGACATCACCCTGCTGACGCTATCTAGTACATCGATGGCTGGGTAGTGATTTTTATGGGCTAGATGCCTGGACAAAACAATATGTCCATCAAGAATACCTCTTACTGCATCAGCGATAGGCTCATTAAAATCATCTCCATCTACTAATACTGTATAAAAGGCTGTTATAGAGCCCTTATCTGACATACCTGACCTTTCCATTAATCTAGGCAGCATTGCAAAAACTGAAGGTGTATAGCCTTTTGTTGCAGGTGGCTCTCCTATGGCAAGTCCTACTTCTCTTTGAGCCATGGCAAATCTTGTTACTGAATCCATCATCAGAATCACTTTCTTACCTTTATCTCTGAAGTATTCTGCAATTGCTGTAGCTGTTAAAGCTCCTTTAATTCTTATCAGTGCGGGTTTATCGGAGGTGGCGCAAACAATAACAGATTTCTTCATTCCTTCCTCACCTAAATCCCTCTCTATGAAATCAAGAACTTCCCTACCTCTTTCACCAATTAGAGCAATAAA
>JAEXSY010000327.1 GCA_023440105.1 Bacillota bacterium | reverse complement strand
TTAGTAAGCTCTTTAAAATCCACCTTTAATGCATCTTTATTAATAAGAGTAAAAGTATCTCTATCCTTAGGCTCCTCCAAAAGTATAGGAATCAAAGATGAATCACGCTCTAAGGAGGTTACTCTCTTAGCTTTCTTGAGTAGTTCTGCTGTAAGAGTGCCTACTCCAGGACCTATTTCAATAACGTGATCCTCTGGTGAAATTTCTGCTCCCTCAATTATATCCTCCAATACAGAATCATCTACGAGGAAATTTTGTCCTAAGCTCTTAGTAAACTTAAAATTATATTTTTTCACTAGCTCCAAGGTATTTAAGTCCATTTATTTATCCTCTCCTTCCCCATCAATCTTATTAATTGCCTTAAGGAATTCTTCCTTAGTTATACCATAGCTATTTAGTCTTGATATAAGCTGTCTTCCGTTTCCAAGTCCTATTCCTAGCTCTTTTCCTAAAAGCTCTCTCCTGTACTTTGAGTCAGGGTGTCCTGATAATCTAAAATAATATAGATCCTGCATATTAAAGATTTCAGACTTAACCTCAATAGTTACCTTAGCTCTTTCAAGTGCCTTTATAATAAACTCCGGCTCTGCATTTTCAACGCCTATATCTCCATCCTTTAAGCCTTCATCCTGGGTAATATAAGCATGCTTTATCCCTGGAACTCTTTTAGAAATGATTCTTCTAATCTTCTCGCCAGCAAAATCTGGATCTGTAAGAACTATTACACCTTTTCTCTTCTGTGCTTCTTTTATCCTTTTTATAATTTCACTATTTATGCCAAAACCACCTACAGCTATACACTCAGCATCTATTGCTCTTTTCACGGCAGTTACATCATCTCGTCCTTCTACAACAATAACCTCTTTTATCAATGAAGCTACTTCCTTTCAATTTAAATATACACCACTAAAAACTAATTAATATACACCACTAGAAACTAATTAATATTCACCACTAAAATACAACAACGTACATTAAAACTATACTATAATAATCGTTTTTTACAAAGTATTTTTATTTTTTCCTGATATATTTATATAATTCTTGTAATTATAAGAATGTATGTATAACAATAAAAGAAAATAAAATTAAAAGAGCAGCTGAAGCTGCTCTTTTAATTTGCTTAGTTGTTTCCTAAGATATGAACCTTTACACTTCTTACTCCCCAGTTATAACACTCCTCGGCAGAATTCATGAATACATCAATTCTGTTGCCCTTAATGGCTCCACCTGTGTCCTCAGCTATAGCATAGCCATAGCCTTCAACATAAACCTTTGTTCCATAAGGAATGACACGGGGATCTACGGCTATAGTGCTCCATCCACTGGTGCTCCTAACAGGTACTGTTCCTGTAGACGTGATGGTTCCACCATCATCACCTTTCCAATAAGCTGTTGCCTTAACTGTGAGAACTGAAGTGCTATATGGCACTCCATTTTCATTAACATTTACGGAAACTCCACCTCTTGATGCTACTATAATTTGCCCTGAACCCTCAGCTACTATTTTATTCACTGGAGCTTTTTTTGTAGCTTCTTCTACTACTTCACGGCTAACCTCTACACCATCCTCGTAAACCACCTTTGTGGTTACTTCTTTCTCACCAGGAACACCTTCCTGAAGGACCTTGCTTTTTCCTTTTTGAATGCTAGAGTCCTTTTTAACCTCTGTGGTGTAGTCAATAGTAGCGGTGGACTTTTCGTATTCAGTAGCTATTCTAGTAATAACTACCTCCATACCCTCTTCAAGAGGGGTATCCACTACAGGCTTAATAACATCCTCTTCACCAAGAGTGATATCAGCCTGCGCTAATAACTCTTTAAGACTATCCTCGTTGGTTAGAATACTTAGTTGCTTCCCATCCACAGATACTTTTACTGTTACGGCCCTATCGATACTAATTGAAGTGTTATTTTCAAGGGCTGTTTCTAAGGATGGATGTATTTCGTCCTTAGGTCCCAGGGTAATCCCTGACTCCTCCAATGCTGCTGCAACGGTGTTTTTGAAGGTTACTATTGTTTGTTCCTCTCCATCTATAGTGATGGCTATAGTCTTCCTCATATTGAAGAATACTAAAAGGACAGTAACCATTACCAAAGCTCCTACAAATGCAGCCTTGGGCTTCACGGAAAAATACTTTTTGAAGTAACTATTTATTTTTCCCACTGATATTTACCTCCCTTTTGCAGGATCGACCATTTAACAATTAAATGGATAAGCGATGATAAGGAATAAATTTTATCACTCTCCTGCTGGTTTGACTGTAAATGCATCCATATGCATAAAATTATAAATAAAAGTATAATTGCAAAATCCAGTCAACGGTGAGGCCTTACAATTTTTGAGCCAACTAATATAATATATAAAAAAATAGATTTTGTCCAATTTAATCCCTTTTTATGGGATATAATAGAATTTTATGGAACAACTTCAATAAATATGAATGTTATTTACAGTATAAGGATTTTTCATTCTGAATCAATCAAATTGTTAATATATTACCATTATAACCATTTATTGTAAATAATATTCACAGTGTTTTTTACTAATTATATATTAAATAATCTTTTTGTATTTTCAATAGTTGTTCTACTTATCTCTTCAGGTGTTGTCTCTCTCAGCTCTGCTATCTTGTTGATTATATTAATTATATAGTCTGATTGATTCCTCTTTCCTCTGAAGGGCACAGGAGCCATGTAAGGAGCATCGGTTTCTACCAGCATTCTATCAAGAGGTATATCCTTAGCCACCTCTAAAAGCTTCTTTGCATTCTTAAAGGTCACCACTCCAGTAAAGCCTATATAATAGCCTTCCTTTATGCATTCCCTTGCAAACTCTACGCTTCCTCCAAAGCAGTGGAGTACTCCTTTAACCTTTGGAAATTCTTTAATTATAGACAGTGTATCTCCATGTGCATCTCTATCATGAATAACCACGGGAAGGTTTAACTCCTCAGCAAGCTTCATCTGGTCTCTGAACACCTCAAGCTGAATCTCCTTAGGGGGATTCTCCTCCCAATAGTAATCCAGGCCTATTTCTCCAATAGCTTTAACCTTGGAGCTCTCAGCCATTTCTATTATTCTATTACGGACAGCAGCATTATATTCATATGCCTCCTCAGGATGTATTCCTACTGCTGCATAGATAAAGGGATATTTTTCAGCCAGCTCGTAGGAAGCTATGGTCCCTTCTAGGGTCGAACCACAATTAATTATTCCCACCACATTCTGCTCCTTTAAATAAGGTATAAGGTTATCCCTATCCTCATTAAAGCTTTCATCATCATAATGAGCATGAGAATCAAAGATGGGAAGCTTATCTTTATCCATAGCTAATCTCCTTTCAATAAATCAAAAAATCATAATTCATATTATAGCATAATATTTTTCATTATCTAGGGGCATATATGAACAGTCTTTGAAATTATTGTTTATTTTTCCTAAAGCTATGAATATTTAATGATTTTTAAGGTAGAATATAACTTATAAACAACTTTTCTTTTTACGGAGGTAATTTCATGTTAGGTAAGGTCAAATGGTTCAACGCCCAAAAAGGGTATGGTTTTATTACTACCGATGATGGTAAGGATGTTTTTGTCCATTACTCTGGTATACAGGGAGATGGCTTTAAATCCTTAAACGAAGGAGATTCAGTAGAGTTTGATATAACTGAAGGTTCTAAAGGAGAGCAAGCTATAAATGTAACTAAGGCCTAAGCTTTATTATATAATTGAGTTTGCATATAAAAACAAAGGCTACTGCATACTGGCATAAGCTAGTTATGCTGTAGCCTTTAATATTTTTTTCTTATTTCTTAAAGATTTAACTTCCTTTTATTGTATCATTACTATTATTTAGCTATTATTAAATATATAAATTTACTTCAAGGGAATAGATAAGGTGGGATAAAATTGTACGACAGCAGCAGTTATATCACTATTCTAAAGAGATGCAAACTCTTTTCAAATTTTACTGAAGCAGAGATAAACAACCTTCTTTTAAGTAAAAACACTCATATTAAGAGCTATCCATCAGGAGAGATGATTTTTTCTCAAGGAGAAGAGTGCCGTGTCATGAGCATAGTATTAGAAGGAGAGGTAGAGATACAGAAGCTTGAGTCCTCTGGAAAAGTATTGACTGTTTCAAGGCTTAATTCTGCAGATGTATTTGGAGAAAATCTTCTCTTTGGGGATAAGAACCACTATCCAATGAATGTAGTAAGTAAAAAATCCTCAAAAATTCTCCATCTTCCTAAGGCTTCCGTAGCCGAGCTTTCTCAAAGTCATGGAGCTTTTATGACCTCCTTCATGCAGACCCTATCCAATAAAGCTGTAGCCTTAAGCTCTAAGCTAAGCGAAATAGGTCTTAGAAGTCTCAGACAAAAAATCTGCGACTATATATATTCTGAATATAATAAGACCTCCTCCAATAAAATAAATCTTACTCTCTCTAAAAAGGAATGGGCAGAGCACCTGGGAGTTCAGCGTCCTTCCTTATCTCGAGAGCTTATGAAGCTCAAAGAAGAAGGAATAATAGATTATGATAAAGTCTCTATTACTATCTTAGATGAGGAAGCTCTAGAAGATATATTAGAAGGTTAACTATATTTTTAAAGACAGGAAGCTCTAAATTTCCTGTCTTTATATTATCTTAAGTATATTATTATAAAATCATATTTAAATGAATCAATTATATCTAATCAGATTGCTTCTTTTATAGCTTTCTCCTGCTCCTCCTGTATACTTTCATAGGCCGATAGGACAGGCTTAATCTTCTTTCCTTTTAATATTCTGTCCACATAATTTTTTGTGATCTTCACAACAACTCCTGATAATGCTATAACACCAATTAAATTAGGAATTGCCATTAAGCCATTTAAGGTATCAGCTATTCCCCAGGCCAAATCTAAACTAAGAGTAGCTCCGCCAACTATGAATACTACAAAAGCACATTTGTAAATTATAGTGGTTCTTTCTCCAAAAAGATATTCCCAGGATTTTGTTCCATAAAAGGACCAGCCCAATACTGTAGAAAATGCAAAAAGAAGTATAGAAACAGACACGAAGCCGCCAGCAAATCCATGAATACCCGTAGAGAAGGCTTCAATAATTAGAGCTGTTCCTTCCGATTCTGTGGTCATAAGTCCTGTACTCAAGTCTACAGCTCCAGAGGATAATACAGTAAAGGCAGTTAAAGTACAAACCACCATAGTATCAAAGAAAACCTCGAATATCCCCCACATTCCTTGAATTACGGGCTCCTTCACATCAGAAGCTGAGTGGACCATAACTGAAGATCCAAGCCCTGCTTCATTGGAAAACACCCCTCTTTTAAATCCCATGGTAACGGCCTTTTTTACTAGAGTACCTAGAACACCTCCTGCTACCGCATCCATACCAAAGGCTCCCTTAAAAATAGCTGAAAATACAGGTCCTATGCTAGAAATGTTAGTAAATAATATTA
The DNA here is from genome assembly GCA_023440105.1 of Bacillota bacterium. Lineage (GTDB taxonomy): Bacteria > Bacillota > Clostridia > Clostridiales > Clostridiaceae > JAEXZL01. The sequence continues at coordinate 1,956 of JAEXSY010000327.1, read as the reverse complement.
TTAAAGAGCCTACTATATAAGCAGCTGCCATAAATGGAACAAATTTTTCTGTAACCTGGGCAATACGTTTTATTCCACCCACTATTACAAGAGCTGCTATAATGGCTAAAATTATTCCAGTAACTATAGGAGGAATTTTAAAAGAGCTCTCTAATGCACTAGAAATTGAATTAACCTGAGTCATATTTCCTATTCCAAAGGAAGCCAGTACACAGAATAATGAAAATAAAACGGCAAGAGCCTTAGCTATCTGCTTCATTCCCTTTTTGCTACCCAAGCCATTTTCCAAATAGTACATGGCTCCCCCAGACCATTCTCCCTTAGAATTCTTTTTTCTGTAGTATATACCCAAAACATTTTCTGAGTAATTAGTCATCATTCCAAAAAAAGCAGACAACCACATCCAAAAAACAGATCCTGGACCTCCAGCTGCAATAGCCGTGCCTACTCCAGCGATATTTCCAGTACCTATAGTTGCTGCAAGAGCTGTAGATAGCGCCTGAAACTGAGATATAGCCTTCTTATCCTTAGTTTTAGTAACAGACTTTTTCTTAAATATAGCTGCTATTGTCTCATCAGTTACATGCTTTGCATGAGTTATTTGAAAAAATTTCGTTAAGGTTGTCATCAGTATTCCTGTGCCAATTATTAAAATGAGCATCGGAACTCCCCATACCACATTGTTGATAGCGGTATTTATTTTTGCTACTTGTTCTATAAAGCTGTCCATAATAGTATTACCTTCCTTCCCAGTAGTTTTAATGAATAATTGCAGAAATAAAAATAGATTAGCCAAGGGCTAATCTCATAAAAACAAAAACAATTATTTCTTTACGGGGTAAAGATTAATCATCTCTGTCCTTTTGCCTGAGAGATTTTTAGCGATATTGCTAACTTGCACCTTCGGCACTCAATTAAATGAGCTTCTCCAGAGTTCTATCCATTTACAGTCCCATCCTAAAAGGATACCTGAGAGTTTCGCTCCTTCGGTAAAGCATGGCTTACTTTCCTGCAAACTTCACTTAGATAAATTATTTATAATATTAAGAATATTAACACCTTATCAGTAAAAAGTAAATACATTTTTCGATATTTTTCATCATAATACTATTTTTTTCGATGTAGACCTTATCTCTTAACCATTATAAAAAAAAGCTATAGGCTCTATAAAACTGAACCTATAGCTATATTTATATATTATTTGTATAGCAAATCTATCTTACTTCACTTCCTGAAGGCAGTTCTCCTGGATTAACCACAAAAAGCTTTGAGTCATCCTCTGTGGCTGCTGCTAGTATCATACCCTGTGATAATTCACCACGGAGCTTAACGGGCTTAAGATTAGCCACAAGAACAACGTTCTTACCTATTAAGTCCTCAGGCTTATAGTACTGCGCTATGCCAGAAACTACCTGTCTTTCCTCTCCTCCTAAATCCACCTTAAGCTTTAAAAGCTTCTTGGCTCCCTTTATAGGCTGACAGTCAAGAACTTTAACTACTCTCATGTCTATTTTGTCAAAATCATCTATGGTTATTTCCTCTTTAATAGGAGTCATGGGCACCTTCTCAGGCTCCTTATTGCTAGCTGATAATGCCTCTAGCTCATTTATCTTAGCTTCCACATCTATTCTAGGGAATAATGTTTCTCCCTTTTTAACTTCAGTACCTGCTTTAGTTCCATCGAAGGAAGCAAGACTCTCCCAAGAAGTAATTCTATTATTAATCTGAGCATTTATCTTTTCTGAAGTAACAGTTAAGAAAGGTGATACCATAACAGATATAAATCTTAGGGATTCCACAAGATTATATAATACAGTACCTAATCTTTCCTTCTTTTCCTCATCTCTCGCTAATATCCATGGGGTTGTTTCATCGATATACTTATTAGCTCTTCCTACCAGCTCCCATATAGCATCTAAAGCTTCTGGTAGCTTCAGCTTATCTATGGCCTTATCC
>JAEXSY010000295.1 GCA_023440105.1 Bacillota bacterium | reverse complement strand
ATGTTCTACCTGCAAATCTATCATTTTTAAGTTACTCTCTATATACTCCAACAATTCTGTACCATCTAAATATATATACATCTGTGGTGCTACAAATCCCGGAACATTTTCTCTTAAGTCATCTAATGATATCTGTGATGTTTCCTGAAATCTATCTATTTCCATAGCATACCTATAATGATACTTTTCTATATATTCTTTTATTCGTGTAACGGCATTGCTATCTTCTTTATAGTCTTCCATCCAGTCAGATAGACAATGCCTTTTACCCAAGTATACAACACCGGTGATTGCTTTCACCGGTGAGCTGACATACATATATGCCATTATAGGTTCATCTGGAAAATTTCTCCTGTGTTCAAATATCTTCACACCAGATTTTATTTTTTCATAAACATCCGGTCTGAAACTTAATAGCATTTTTCTCAATGTCTGTACCGCCTTATTTCCATTTACATTCAATATTCAGCACTGATGTCGGCATACCAATAAACTGTACATCAAATTTTAAGCTTGGTTCAACCTTTGTACTTGCATTATGAATTCTGAAACCTAATTGCCATCCATTATCCAAAAACATTTCTACTGTATTAGTGCTTCCTGGCTTAAACTCAAGTGCCACAAGTCTTGTAGGTAGCTCTACTACTGGAACAGTAATTGCCGATACCTTATTTTCACTTGGTTTATTTAAAGTGTCATGCATATTAAAAGTATAAATTATTGTAAGACGCTTACTATCACGGCTGACAACCTTATAGTAATCCTCTATTCCAATAAGATATTCTATCATCTTACGTGGCATATTCTTATCTTCTTTATATGCTCTATTAACCTCATCCATAAATGCCTGTAATAAAGGTACATATACTACTTCGTCTTTGTCATTGATTTCAGACCATCTTGAACCATTATCCTTCTCATTCTTCAGCATATCAAATATTGGTTGAACCGCATTCCAATACGCATCACTACAAGGCATATCAAACCATTCTTTACCAAAATCAAGTTTATGACTTAATCTGCTATGTTTTACGGCATCATGATTATGTTTGATACTTAATCCTATTTCCCACTCAATATCATTTCTTCTAATAACAATGTCTCTTACATCCCCCTTTACACCAGCTCCGTCCTTCTGAAATTCTAATGTCAATTCATCATTACTGCCCTCTGACATTTTAGGTTCCATTTCAAGCACTGTATCAATGGCTGATTCTGCTGATATCATAAATGTCTGCTGCATTTCCTCATCCATAAGCGCCCATGCCTTTTCATTTGCATGCAAACTAGAATTATCAACTATTCTAGTTTTTCGCATATCACATAGTGCCTTATAAAGCGTTTTTATCCAAGCATACTCATATGCTCTACCCTGATCATTACTCTTTGTACTCACTTTCTTCTCATTAACCTCCTTTGCATCTATAACCTCATTATCTACAACAACCTCTGCACCATTACCTTCTAAGTATTTCTTTATTGCAACAGCTATTTCATATGCAAGGTTAACCGGAACAGCATTGCCAATCATTTTATATGCTGTATTAGTATCCTCATATATAAATTTAAAATCATCTGGAAATCCCTGTACTCTGGCAACCTCTCTAATTGTCATTCGACGATAAAGATGTTCTTTTCCTTCTACAAATCTGCAATCATTCTGTGCCACTTTAACCATTTTAGGTGCTTGTGGATGAAGCTGACATTGTCTTCCTGATGCCTGAACTGTAAATGCCTGTTCATCCCATCTTTTTACTCTGTTACGACTCATAAATATTGGTGAATATGCTCCCGTATAGTATTCATTGTTATTGATTGCCTCTGGATTGTGGTGATTCCTCTCTCCTGATGGAACAGCCGTATCTTGCAAATCCCATATAATATCACGAAGAGTTATTTTCTTATCATCATCCTTTGTTGAACCTTTAGGGAATCCAAAATCAATATGCAAATCCTTCCTGAAACCTATATAAAACACTCTCTTTCTTTCTTCTGCAACTCCGTAATCCTTTGCATTTACGAGTGTGAATGATACATCATATCCTGCATCATCAAAAAGATTTAGAATATTCTGCACCGCTTCTGAATGTCTGTTTGCCAACATTCCGCTTACATTTTCTGCCAAAAAGAATTTAGGTTGGAATTCCTTTAATATTCTAATATAATCAAAAAATAACTGTCCTCTGGCATCTTTAATCCCCTTTAATGAACCTGCCTCAGACCATGACTGACAAGGTGGACCACCGATAATTCCATCAACTTCTCCATCTATAAACCGTTCAATATCTTCTTTTGTTACCTGTCTTATATCACCTTCAATCAGATGAGTATTAGGATGATTAGCTTTAAATGTCTCCCATATTGTTTTGTCAAACTCATTCGCAACAGAAATATTAAACCCTGCTCTTTCAAAACCTAAATCTAATCCTCCACATCCACTAAACAAACTAATTATGTTCATGGGTATCCTCTCCTTCATTGTTTTCTTTAATTATTCTGGCAGCTTCTATTAATGCTGTTCTTCTTATAAACTCACTATATGATGAATACGCTTCTAATCTTGCTGCTTCCTTAAACTTATCTAATTCTTCTTCGCTCACTCTTATACTGATTGAAATTGATTTTCTCATCTCATTTGTTCCTCCTGCTTCATAAATTTATGATACTTTCTTCGTATGTCAATGTCAATACTTTGTTGCACGAACAGATGTTTTATTTTGTTTTTAGTAACTTTCTAATCACCTTCTCCACACTCTCCAGAACCTCTTCAACAGTTCCTTTAATGTCGTATTTTCTTCTTTAAGTTTCTAGTTCTCATACATTACATCAATAAGCTTATTTTCACTAATTTGCACCAGTTTTTGGTGTTTCATATAATTAGGATAATTTTTGAAAATAAAAAAGAAATGTGATAATAGAAAATACCTATGACACTTCTGTTTAGTACTCATTAATATCTGTGGTACTATCAAAACAGGTATCATATAGGTATCACGAAAAAAGAAAAGGCCCCATAAATGGCTTGTTTACGCCATTTATGGGGCTATGTTTATTATTCAAACTCTTGGGCGGAGAGATTTCTTGGGGTGTTTCATGGTATACATTTGTGTGTTTTATCATTCATATTCTTCATAATTTATGTTTATCTCTATCTCGTCCAAATTTTTTAGAGCCAAAATGGAGCCAGTAGCATAGTAAAACTTATATAGCAATTCCATGTCTAGATAAATAGTTTTCTCGTTCGTTTGCCACCATACTATAATAATCTGCTTCATCTTCAAATTCGACAAATCTTGATATATCATGTTGTTTCATATCTGGAATTTGATTATATAATTTGTTTTGATTAAATTTTTCTACTAGTTCTGGAAACAATGTAATGGTATCGTCTAAATATTTTTCAATATATTTTATGATTTTATTTCGATAATTTTTCTCTATTGAATCAATATATGCGATATATCCTCTAATTTTTTCGTTATCCGAATAATCACCCGTTACTATTTCATAGTGAATCATCGCCCTAACCATACGTTTCATTTCCTTAGGTGCTTTTATTACTCCATCATTTACTGTTACCCCTATAACTTCCTTGTGAACCTTAGGTGATAAAAATCGGGTCTTTTCCTCATTAACTACGAAACCTTCATCTTCAACAATTTTCTTGATCATTCCATAAATTTTTCGTAACAAATCTCTATTATCACTTGAAAAAATTAAATCATCCGCATATCGAGTATATGTTATATCTCGTTTATTACAGTATCCCGCAATTCTTATATCCATTTTATAACATACCAAATTGGCTAAATATGGCGATGTTACCGCTCCTTGAGGCAAGCTTCCATTCAATGTGCATATATTCGTTAGCAAATTAGATGCATATGTATTATATCCTAATTGTAAAAATTGATTATACACTCTACCTCTCTCTACCGAGGAGAAAAAATTTTTCAAATCCATTTTTAATATATAGAGATTATTTTTATGGCGTTCAGCACATTGTACCAGTGGCGAACCTTTACCATTTTTTACAAAACCTATACTATATTGCGAAACTCTTACTTTATATAAAATATTCTCTAGCACCCAACGTTGTATTACTTTTAAAGACATACATGGTGAATTTATTTCTCTTGACGCTCCGTCTTTTTTCGGGATATAAAATTTTTTATAACGTCCTTTCGCATCCTCTTTGGTTATAAAGAACACTAATTTTTCTGTTAGCCTTGTTTCCTCTGCCAATGTTTCTA
>JAEXSY010000268.1 GCA_023440105.1 Bacillota bacterium | reverse complement strand
TACCACTAAAACCCATACATTTTCCGTAAGGCCATACACTTTGTTACATCATCTTCAGCATCTTCATCAAAAACTGTCTCAACTATTTGTGCACCAAATCTTCCTTCATAAGGAGTAGCAAACCTATTGGTTACATCTGCTTCCTGAGTGAGCCATGCAAAGGTCCCTGCCATTAAAGCTACTGCTGCTGTCATTACTAAAGCACTATACATTTTCTTATTCTTATTCATTTAATATTCCTCCAATTTTTCATTTATTGTTATTCTTTTACTTAGGTTTTCTTTTTTACTGTCTTCTTCAAAAAGCATATTGAAAGCAATGTTTATTACCAGGATAGATATTAGCATTATAAATATATACCGATTTTGAATTGTCTGAGCTGCATAACCAACATATGGAACCATAAAATGCACTATACCTTTCACTTCCTCAGCATATACCTCATAGGAATCCTCAGTATTATTAGCATCTCCTTTGGTGATTACATAGCCCTGCTCATTATTTTTATCTACCACTCTATGAGTTACTAGAGCATTAGATTTCTGATATATTATTGGCTTTCCTGGAACAATATCTGAAAAGTCAGCATTTTTGTAATATACAACGCTGTTCACAGGAAAAGTCGGCTCCATGCTGCCTGTAAGTATGACAGCTGGCTTGTACCCTAATATCATTGGAGCAAAAAATATCATTAAAGCAAACATTGCTATGAATATCACAGTTGAAATTATATTTAAAAGCTTAATAACTATCCTCATATCATCATGCCTCACAATCTATACTTGATTAAGTATCAATTCATCTTAACTCTATTTACTACTCTATCTGTGCCGTGGAAGAAGGGCTTTGCCTCCTGCTTGTTGGTTATTACTACCACAGCCTCTGGGTTATTTTTATTTATATCCACGAAGGCATTGTTTTTATCAACCTCTGTGCCATTAATCCTTATGCTTACTAGCTGATATTCCTTTGGAAGTATTTCACTTAAGGTATAGCGGCCAGCTTTCAATTTATTTAATACTTTCGTACTATCATCCTTTAATAAATCTAAATAGGTTTCTAAAGGACCTCCTACCTTTACTGCAAAGGTATCACCTCTTGGTATAGCTATAGCATTTCCATCCTTATCTAAAACCACTTTATTGACTGTTATCTTTCCTGACTGAACCTTTATTTTGTAGATTCCCTGAGCAGTAACCATTGCAGCTACGTTTCCACTGGTATTCTCTGTGGACTTAGGAAACTCTACAGGATTAGGAGTAAAGATTACTTTCAAAGTATATTCATGGTCTTCCTCAGGAGCTTGATTTCCTAGCTGAGTCAGATCATTTCCTAGACTGTTAGTCCCGTCTAACCACTCTATAGAAAAGCTGCCAGTAGCCGGCTTCCCTACAAAAGGATCTAGTGAAGCATTATTATACATGCTATCTGGTAAACCAGCTGTAGGTACCCTCTCACCTAAGAAAATAGTCTCTTCTTTATTATTTACTGTAATCCTAGGCTTCACGTTCACCATTGGCTTTGGATATAAAAGGCTTTCTTCACCATAATATACCCCTGAGCCCTCTTCATTGGTAGTTATATCATTTCCACCAATAAACTGATCCAGTGCCATAACCTTTATGGTTTTAGTAACACCAGTCTTAGTAAGTGTTGCTAATGTCCACTGAACGTACCACAGATTTCTTGTAGAATCATACCTTACTACTCCTCCGTTACTTAAATTTACAGTAGCAGAGGTATTAGTTATAATGTTTCCATTATTATCTAGAACCCTGAATCTTGGATCTATATAATCCTTTATATACACATTTTCTAAGGCTCCACCTATTACCTGAGTGATACTATCAAATAAATTCAACAGCTCCTCACTGGATTCTACCTTGTAGTAATGTTTACCTCCACCAGCCTTATCTGAGGCTACACTTCTCATATAATTCTCTACTCTTGTCAGTGTATCTCCGGTAATATTCTGAAAAATACCTATTGAATATATGGAGGTATTGTAGGGTGCTCCCTTTAATGTATTTGCTCTTGAAATAGCAGTAGCGGCAACTGAATCACTAAAATCACTAGAAGTTGTTGGAACACCATCAGTAAAGAATATTATAAGCTTGTCCCTATTACTGTTGTTATTCACCGTCTCGAATTTTGATGGAGCATCATATAGTTCCTTTGCTCTATCGAAGCCATAATCTGATCTAGTAGCTCCATTTGGGCTTAATGCATTTATAGCCCTGGTGATTTCAGTATAGGAAGCTACATTTCCAACTCTTAAAAGGCTTCTATTATTTCGATTAGTATCAGTAGTTCCATTATTAGCAAAGGATACTACACCAATTCTGCTGTCAGGAGACTTTTCCTTTACAGTATTTACAAAGGAATTTGCTGCATTTTTTAAGGATTGAATTTTTGATATGCTAGTTTCAGTTCTTGTAAAAAACTCATATTGATTATTTGTACCAGTTCCTCCTGGCAAATAGGTTGCATAAGACCAGTTAAGAAAGGATCCGTAGTACCAGCCTGTATCCCAAAAAATGAATGGTGATCCGTATTGCACTTTAGTATACCGTCCATCCCTTAAGATATAGTAATCATTATTTCTATTTGGCTGCCCTGTTATAGGAGTATAGGTATAAGTAACTAGATTTTCCGCCATGCTTCCTGATCTATCAAGGACCAGGATTATATCTGCTGGGTTAGGGTCTACCACCACTACTTCTTCTTTTGCTGCTGCTGTTAAGGTAACATCATAGGTACGGTTGTCCCAGCTGTTGACCTTTGCAGTTTTACTAATAGTCATATCATCATTGGAAACTGTTTCTTCACTACCTCCTCCTCCCCCGGTGGCTGAAGCATTCATAATCTTATGATTATTATTAAAACCTACAAAGCCTAAGGTGAGGATTAGGGTAAGCATAATTGATATTACTCTCCTATGCTTAAGGTTATTTTTCATTTATTCACCTCCCTTTTACAATAGTAATTATTTATTAATCTTATATATTTAATTATAGTAACTATCAGTTACACATTAATTTCATTATGGTTTTATATGGGTTTTGTTTATATAATTATTATAAATATTCCGTATACTTTATTCACATATAGTTAATAAACGCAAAAAAAGAAACTGCAGAATATTATCTGCAGCTTCTTAATGCTAAATTTCTTCTATTTTGATATTTATATATTGTAAAGGTAACTCTGGAAGCTCTTCTCTAAAACTTCTTAATAATCTATCTCTCACAATAACCCAGTGCTCCTCTGCTATATCATAGAGTAAAACCTCCACCTTAAAGGCTAAGCTAAAGCTATCAAAATAATATACGTCTCCTTTTCTGATAGTATTGCTGATAGAATTTATTAAGGACTGAAAAATATCATTTTTAGCTCTGGAGACCATTAAGGGGGCATCCTTGCAATTTTCCATAAGTAATTTATGTATACTCTGCTCCTCAAGAGTTATTACCATATGAGCACACTTTATTTTTCGCCTTCCCTTTAGCCTAGAGGCAAGGGTGAAAATCCTTTTAAAGCTATTTATTTCAACTCTCTTTTGCTTAAAAGCTAAGCAGATTACCTCCTCCAGTTCAGTTTGAGCATCCTCCTTTTCATAGATGCTGCCAAAAACCTCTTCTTTTATGGCTTTCATATCCTCTGATGGGACTATTCCTAACTCCTTACATAATTTATTATTTGTATAATTGTAATGCTTCAAAGCTTCATACTTCTTTCCCTGTTTTAACAATATCTCTATAAAGTGAACATGTAGCCTTTCCTCCATAGGTTCAATAAGTATCACCTTTTCAATAATCTCTAACGCTCTCTTATACTGACTTTTTTTCTTCAGATACATTATCATACTATTGACAATATCCATAAATAATCTTTTATAATAATTCCTTTTTGGCATTATCCAGTAATCCAGGGTTAAATTATTTAAAAGGTGATTAGGGTAAAGGCTCAACAGATAATCGTATTCCTCTTCTATATCCTCATAATTCTTACTAAAGGCTAATAGTTCCTTAGCCTTAGTTTCAAAATTCTCATAATCTAAAAAGTAATTTTCATATATTTCAAGGATATAGCAACCATCTATATAGGATATTTTCATCATCCCTTCTAGGTTTCCACTACAATAATCTGAGCTAATCTTTTTTATTAGCTTTCTCAATCTAAAAACTTGTCCCTTAATAGTATTTTTTAGATCTAAATATTCACTTTCTCCCCAAAGATTCTCTTCTATATACTCACTACTGAGATGCTTTCCCCTATTCACCACAAAAAATTTCAGAAGACTAAAAATCCGTGGGTATTTGGAAAGCATGGGAGTTAAATCAATCCCCTTATATAATATTTCAAAACGGTCAAAGGTATAAATTGTTAAATCAATTTCTTGCTCCACCAATATTTTATTTTCCATAATATATCTCCTATCGGTTAACATAAATATTATATCAATCACACAACTCTGGTAAATATTTAAATTTTATCATATTTTATACATATTATAAAACCTAAATAAAACCACATTTTAAATAATTTGTATATAATAATCAAAAAGTTCTCTAAACCTTAACCATTAATAACTATAAAAATAAATATATAAATAAAATCATTTAGGAAGTTTTATCTATATATTAGAATTACACCTATTAGTATAAATTATTTTTCCAATTAGTTAAAAATCTTTAACTATTTTTTTCTTTTGTTAAAATAAGTACTCTCAACACAAAAAGACCCGCTTAAATAAGCGAATCCTTTAGTTCAAAAAAAATTAACAATTAGTTTTCAATTAGCTTTGCAAAAACTGCTAGTCTGGCATCCTCATATTCATAAGTGCAGGTAGATAAGGTAATTATTTTATCCTCTACACTTATTACGGTATCACGATTAAAAAATGCTCGCTCCTGTATATCAGAAACAAAGTTTAAAAAGTTCTCTCCTGTTTGAAAGTATGTTTCAATATAATTATAATCAGCTTTAGTTATTATTACTGAAAAGATCTCATAGGTTAATGTACCTTCTGGAGTATCTAAATATACATATCTATTTATATTAAAGAAGCTTTCATCTTTAAATTCTTTTAAAGAAGTAAACATTGCACCACTTTTTAAATGATGACCATAAATTATAGTATTATAATCCGTAGGCATGCTATCATCACTGAGTATATTTCTATAATCCATAAAGATTGCACCTACACGGCTTGTATCCCCTTCCACCGTATGGTCTAAATAATAGCTGTTATCTTTGCCCTGTACCACAGGGTAGTCAATATTAGTGTTAGGTACATGAATCCAAGCCACAACCTCATCATTAATTTCTCTTAAGGCGGAAAAACGCTCTCCTCTTAAAGCAGCTGAGTCTTCATTTCCATCATCTTCAGCTTTCCTTAAATCATTAAAATCATATACCTCTCTGATTTCCTGATAATTCTTTTCATTTTTATACCCATCATAAAAATAACTTAAAAGCTGGTATGCAGAATAGGAAAATACCGCAATACACAATAGAAGAAGCATAAATCTAATTTTTCTTATAATCCTCACCTCATTTAATGTCATAATATTTAAGCATTTATCTTAATATTAGTATAGAATTAATCACTATATCTTGCAAGGTTAATAAAATACTTTAAAGACAACCTCTAAGTTTTAATATATAATATTATTGAATACGTTTATAATCGGAACTTTTATCGAGGTGTTGTCATGAAAAAGATAATTTATATATTTTTAATGCTTCTAACCACATTAGTTATATCCAGCTGTAGCAGTGGATCTAAGAATTATGAGTCTGAAAAGTTTTCCCCTGATGAAAAAATTGAGGTGTCCACAGTTCTCCCAGAAGCTGATACTAAAACACCAAAATATAGCATAAAAGACTTTCTACCATCTAATAAAAATACTGAATATACTTTTTCCCGAGGATCAGAAAATGAAATAGTTAAAGAATATGTGGAATTTTTAGAAGAAGATAAAATTCAAATAAAATCTGTTAGCGGAACCAGAATAGCTTCATCAATATATAAAGTTCAAGAGGATGCTATAATCCTGACTTATATAGCTGAGGATAATTATATAAAAAAAGAGCTATTTAGCGAAGAATCCAACTCCCATGAAATCCTCCTTATGAATCCTATTGCTATCGGCACCACCTGGAATAATGCTGATAAAACCCTTTCCATAACCTCCATTGATATACCTATTGAAACTAAATTCGGCACATATAATTCTATAGAGGTAACCACAAAAGGGAAAGAGTTTACTCAAAAAGATTATTATGTCTTAAATCTAGGCAAAATTAAAACCGTCGTTGAAATAAATGATACTACCTTTACAACTGAACTAATTGATTATAAAAAGGATGAACTGCTTCAGGGAACATATAGATATTATTATACTAGTGCATCGAGCAAGGAGTTATTTTTCAAGGAAGAAAAGGTGTCAGAGCTCAGAGATGACGAGTTACAGGACAAAATTGCAAGAAATATGTACAATCCTCCCCGGGAAGATTTAAAACCTTTAGACTCTAATATTAAAATAAACTTTATAAATCTTTCTCCAAAGAAAGACTATGTTCATATTGATTTTTCTTTTAATCTAAATGATAAACTTAATGTAGGAGATTCCTTTAATAAGCCGTTTTTACAATCTCTAGCAAATACTTTAGGCTTTAATTATGGAGTTGAGAATATTCTTATATCCTTTGATGGAAAAAGTCATTCCTCAGAGCAGCTAGTTTTAGAGGATAGTGAACATATAAAGGTAGACTATAGCAATTATAAACTTCTTCAATAAAATGTATAGACCTATAAATAAAAAGGGCTTCGCCAGCGATTTTTTCAATCGCTAAAGCGATAGCCCCTCTTCATTTACTATTTAGCAAAATGCTGAGTACCGTAAATTTTTATTCTTCCCTCACTATCTAAAGTGGTTACGACTCCTATGCCAATTTTAGTGTAGGAATCACTCAGCATAGCTTTTCTGTGAGGCTCAGAATTATACCAAAGATCATATAAGCCTCTAGCATTAATTCTCTCTTCTCTTCTATCTGTATACATAGCTATGTTTTCTCCTACTTTTGGGCTATTTACCTTAAATACCTTTAAAAGCAAATATCCTGAATTCTCATTATTAAAATTTGGATTGCTATGACTAAAATATTCCAGCTGTACCATAGAATTAGATTTGTATCTTGAAGATTCTTTCAATATCCCAATACTTGTAAATGGAGATAAACCATTATTTACACGCAGCTGATTCACTAAAGCTAATATCTCTTCCTCAATATCACCTCTGTATGATATCGGATGTTTACTGGGAAGGTCCTTTATTATTTCTTGAGAGATAACCTTCTCTTTTTCTT
>JAEXSY010000195.1 GCA_023440105.1 Bacillota bacterium | reverse complement strand
AATTTGGCTAATAACGTCTTCTAAAGCGATAACCTCACTTGTTTTCTGGTTCTTAACTTCCAGGTAAACTCTATTTCCCTCAATAAGAGCATCAAATACCCTAGGTTTTATGAGTTTTGAACTTCTTAAATTGCGAATTGGTTTTCTAATCATTCAGATACCTCCTATTAATCTATAATTTAACTTCTCATTCTTCTATTCTCCCTTATTAGTTTAATAACGATAGGTTTCGTTGCTTATAGGTTCAATTTAATTATATATAGTTTTATGATCTTTTTCAATAACTTATCAGTATAAATTATATATTTTCGTTGCTTTCACGCAACCCGTGTGTTAATATAGTTTTGTAGGAGGTGGTTCATATGTCTAAACTGGGTGATCTGGTGAAGGCTAAAAGGATACAAAAAGGATATACAAAAAGAGAACTAGCATTATTGATAGGGATGAGTCATACTGAAATCCACAGAATTGAAACAGGAGAGAGAAAGGAACCCTCCTGGAAGGTGCTAATGGGAATAGGTAAAGAATTAGATATACCCAAAGGAGAAATTTTAGCTGCAGCCGGTTATGAGGATTTTGATATCACTCCAAGCATTACAACTATCTTCCCCGGAATAAAAACAAAAAAGCAGGAAGAAACGTTAAAAAAGATTGCAGATTTATTATCCATTAATCCTGAACTGGCTGATAATGATCTTGATAGCTTATTAAACCAGGCTGAAATGTTTATTGAATTCGCCAAAAAGAAAAAAGAATCTTAATCAAGATTCTTTAAATTCATATGCAATTATTTACTTTTATTGTTAAAAGCCTCCGAAAGATACTACTTTCGGAGACTTTGCTTGTCCAGCCATTTTTATTTTTTATGTAATAGCGAACCATAGACAGATACTCCATCTACAAATCCCCTAGTATATGCTTCTTCAACACTCTTATATTCAACTTCAGTAAATAAATCAACAAGCCTATTCAGTGTTTCTTTTTCTTCTAGATTCAATGACTGTTTAAGCTGTGCAATAAGACTATTTATGTTATTTTGTTCCTTACGGTATTGTTCTGACTGTATGTATGCTGACATAGAGGCTTCACATACATCATGCATATTTGATTGAAATTCTTTTACTATATCCACTTAATCCCTCCTACACAGTCAACAATCCGATGGTAGCTTTAATTCCTATAATATAATTATAGCGAACATACGTTTGGTTGTAAAGAGGTATATAAAATTTAAGCTAAATGTAAAACTAACTTCTAGGTGTATAGAGTAGAACCCAAGTTGTGCATAAAATACACATTCGGGTCTACCAGGATGGTTCCTTCCTTTATGGATAGTGGCTTATATGTTCCGATATCGCCATCAAAATACTGCGTCTCACAATCAGAAAAATATATCTGTCCAAAAACGGAACTTGTCTTATTTATATGTACTTCCTTTATGTTTAGTCCCATCCACTTGGCAACCCCACATGCATGAATAGGCATTGGTTTTTCCAATACTTCAGGGTAATATTTTTCAAGAAATCTTTCTGCTACATCATCTAACTGCTCTTTGCTGATTATAGGGATTAAATACTCTGATAAGATATTCTTTGAATCAATTCTATTTTTAATATAAGTATATATTTCATGCACTTTAAAATAATTAAGTCTCTCATCTACAGAGCAGGAGACTCTAAGCCATTGTTCTATACTATCAGTCTCATAATTCCTGCTTATCGTTTTAGATATTTTAATTTCTGCAGATATGATTACATCAAAGAGAATTTTATTTTTATCCTCTCTAATATTACTTATAAATTTAATCTCTATGCCATATAGTGCAGCTTCATTAAAGGAATTAATAATATTAGAAATGCTGTCAATCTTATCCGGATTGCTTTCTATATATTCAGCAACACTATTAAGAATATCTGCACCATACACATTTTCGATAATATCTTTAAAAGAACTGAATCTTAACATAATTGTAGCTCCTATTATAAACTTATTTACCAATGAGCTGTTATGTAATCAAGGTAATAAAGGGAAAACTAGTAGCTTTCACATGCTAGATTGTACCCATTACTGCACCAATGGCTGTAACATATTCCGCATAGTCAGGAATAATAAATTTAATATTATGTAAGCCTTCAATATCCTTAAAAACAAATAAACCTTCCTTGAGGGTTGCTAGATTTCCAGCAAGGACAACCTCCTGAATCTTATCCTCCCTGACAGCAAATACAGCCATCATCCCTATAACCTGGAACACCATATTAATGAGTCCTCTAGCCACATCCTCTTGCTGAGCTTCTGGAGATATATTCCCAAAGTTTGCAACGGTAGTATCCATACTGAGTCCCTCAATAAGTTCATTAGAGACATCCTTTAAGGTTAAATCTATTTTAGCCTGATTTCCATTATGTATGAGCTTAGACAACTTATTTATATTATCTGTAAAAATTAAAAGCTTCGATAATCCTAAGAGACTGCCACCTCCAACACCAGATCCTCCCAAATGAGTTATCTC
>JAEXSY010000205.1 GCA_023440105.1 Bacillota bacterium | reverse complement strand
ATCTTCCAAAGGTGTAAATAAGGTGTAAATTCTACACTTTCTCCCAAGAAACCCAATAAACTCAAGGCTTTCGTCCCATCCCTTAAACACTGCCGTGGCATACGAAAAGTACTTTTATCATAGTTTTGTTTCTCCTTAATTTGCCCAGAAACGCCCTGTTTTGCAAGGGTTTCTGGGGTTATAGTAAAATGCTCTGAAATTACAGATTGTGGCAAATCAGAGCAGAATTAAGCAAGTTGTTACTACCTGTTAGTAGTAAAATTGGTAGTAAAAAATAAAAGATTACTACTAAGGATTTTAGAGTCTTCCATGACATTTTTTATATTTCAGTCCACTGCCACATGGACACTTTTCATTAGGATAAATCTTTTTCTTTTTTCTTTCCTTTATAGGAAATTCAACCGGCAAAGGCACTACCCCTTTAGCAAGCAATTCTAATTCTCTTAACCTATAAAGGTATTCTGAAATAACCAAAATTGCTTGAAACATACTTAATGCTTCAATTTCAAATTCAAGCAGATATTCAGACAGTTTCTTTTCTCTCTTTTTAGGATCTGGAATATATATTATTTTTTGAGTTGATGTTTCATACTCAACATCATTATGTCCTATTGCATTCCGAAGTTTTTGATTATACTTTACATCTATCGTACGCATATAGAGTTCATTCTTGTTATATAAATGAAATCTATTAGCTTTTGTCGCAGCTATAAATTTATCCAAAGAAACAATTCCTGCATTGTTCGCAATAAAATCGTTCGCATCACCTCTATTTTTTATATTATCAATTGTCGCTGGAATAATCAAAAGATTTCCTAACGTCTCATATGCATCTAAATAAAACTGCTTTACATCTTCATACGTACTTGTTGTAGTTCCCTCCACTTCAAGATCTACACTTCCTTCATCACAAAATTGTAACGACAAAGCAGGAATTAAATAAGGATAAGCCACTATAAACTCGCCTAATAGTGTATTAATCTGTTCCTGCATCTGTTTTAACGAATATCCATCATGTGTATTAAGATATTCTATAAGACAATTCATTTTTTCTTTATCTAATTTCAGAATATCAGATCCAATTTGTGGAAAATCCAATATGACTGGTTTTAGCGGTAACAGGAATCCATGAACTTCAATCATGCGAACTGCTCTCATTATTTCAAGTTCATTTCTACACATAATATATTCTTCTGGAAATAGTTTCTTTATCTCTTGTTTAAGATATTCTTGATTTCCATTTTTATACAATTGTAAAACACGTTTATATTGAGGCCATATACTAGCCGTTTGTTTTAGCGTATTCACACTATTTCCAAAACTCTTATAATTATCAAAATCACCACTTTTCTGCTGATATCTTATAAATGGTGTAATAAAATTTTCCTGTAGACACCATCCATCACACATCTTAATTGTTGTGAATTCTCCTGAACACTCTACTACGTAATCTGGAATAGTTGTTGGAGCGGCATTAACTCTTTCAGCATTTTCAAATTCAAATTTAAGCCCCAAGGTATCTTGTCCAATCTTTACTTTTCCTTTTAATGATATACCACATTTTCCGCAAGTTACAGCAATAGGATGCTCATCAAGCCATCCAACCTGCAATCTAATTCTTGTTATACATCCGCAGACTTCACACCTAATAAATTCGTTATATACCAAGCTTTTCACTCCAATCTTTTATATTATTTCCCTAAAATCGCAGAAAACCACCAGTTTCATTATATATGTATAAGCAATTTTTTTCCACTCAAAAAACGCCCCAGCCTAAGCCAGAGCGTTTCCTATCTTCCATATCAAACTACCTTGAACATCTTCTGTGACATCGTTTTCTCTTTCTTCTGCTCAACCTCTGTCTGTGCCTTTCTAAACTCTTCCATCCGCTTCAATTCTTCCTCTGCGTCATCGAATCCGATATGTGTGTACACATTCATTGTGACTGATATATCCGAATGCCCCATGAGGTATTGTAGTGTCTTAGGATTCATTCCCAATTTCGCCATATTCGAGCAATAGGTGTGTCGGCATACATGAGGCGTGATGTTTGGCATCTGCACCCGGTAGATGTCATTGTATCTGCCGACCATATGATTGAAACGATGTTGCCAGTGCATTGCCACAAGTGGCATTCCATTATCATCATAAAATAGGAATCCACTATATCCATCTATGGATTTCTCCACGTTCGGTGCATTTCTATCCTCGATAATTGCCTGAAACATCTGTGCCACATCCTCCGTGATTGGTAATACTCTTGTTCCGGCATCCGTCTTTGTGGTTTCTATGATGTATCGCATATCCGATGTTCGCTGCAACTGGTGGTCAATATTTACAGTTCTGTTCTCAAGATCAATGTCCTTCAGCGTCAAGCCACAAAATTCCGATATTCGCATTCCCGTATGAAAGAGTATGTACACTACTTCATAGTATTTGCAGTACACCACATCGTCATGCACAAACTTTAGGAACTTTCTCATCTGGTCTTTTGTAATTGCCTCTCTGGTAACTGCATCATTTACCAATACTCCGGCAAGCTGAAATCCAAATGGATTCTTTACCAGAATGTCATCATCCACCGCCATCTGAAAGGCTGGTCGCAGCACTCCCCGGATGGTATGAATGGAACTGTAGCTTTTCCCATCTTCCTGATGCAATTTTATAAGGAATAACTTTGCATCGGAAGTTTTCACACTCCGTATCGTCTTTTTGCCAAAAGTTTCCTTCGCAAGTAATCTCTGCACTGTAACAT
>JAEXSY010000162.1 GCA_023440105.1 Bacillota bacterium | reverse complement strand
CCTTATCCCCTTCTGTTACTGCTACATTTCTCATGTTATCAGCTACCCTTACCACGCGGATATGGCTACTTTCCATCACTCCTATAGCAGTTCTCATCCAGGAGGCAATCCTCTTAATCAACCTTTCATCCTTCCAATGTCCTACTACTACTTCTCTTTCAATGCCCATTCGACTTACAATATGACCATATTCTCTATCACCATGAGCAGATTGATTCTCATTCATAAAATCCATATCTATAGAATCATAAGGTATTTCCTGATTAAACTGAGTATGAAGATGAAGAAGAGGCTTTCTAAATTCCTGAAGGCCAAGTATCCAGGATTTTGCTGGAGAAAAGGTGTGCATCCAGGTGATAACCCCTGCACATTCTTCGTCACTATTGGCCTCATTAAAGGTTTTTCTAATGGTACTGCTATCAATAAGCGTAGGCTTTAAAACAATTTCATAGGGTAAGATTCCTGATTTGTTGAGGCTCTCTACAATTATTCTTGAATGTTCAGCTACATTTCTAAGACATGTTTCCCCATATAGATCCTGAGACCCGGTGGCAAACCAAAATTTATATTGCTTTAACTTAATCATGCTAACCCTCCTTAATGTCAATTAACTTCTTATTTATTCTCATTTCCTTTGCTGTCTGAACTTTCGCGATGAATATATAAATGTCTTAAAGAGCTATACATAAGTAAAATACCAGCGGTAAAGAAAATAAATATCGCACCAAGAATTAGGGGATCATTATTAGAGACGCCATTTTTATAATCCTCAAGAAGTCCATAAACCAAATATAATAGATATGCTCCAGCAAAGGTTCTAAGATAATAGCTTCCTTTCCCATTTTCATTACTTCTATCCTTCACTATTTGTATCACCCCCATCTATTCCACTAATTTATCCTCAGATATATTCTCCTCCAGCTTTACCACAGAAGACCTCTGATATATTTCAGGCTTAAACTCATAGCTAGCAGAAAAGCTTCTATCTTCTATGAGCTCCAAAAGATTCTCCGCAACCTTCTTACCAAGCCTCCTCATTGGATGAATAACACTGGTCAAGGGAACCCTGCAAAGCTCAGCGGCATCAGAATTATCTATACTTATTAAAGAAAGCTTATCCGGCACCTTTATATCATTTTGATGACATATAATCTCAATATCACTGGCTACAGAATCGTTATAGCAGAGGCATCCAGTGCAGGACTTAAGCCTTCTTAATATGCGTTTTTCCTCCTTCAAGAGATTTCTCTGATCATCAGAGTCAATCCAAATAATTCTTTCATCATTCATTTCTACTTTAGCCTCTCTCAGAGCCTTCATATACCCCTTATACCTCAAATGGCCCTGTCCATCATCAGACTTAAATATCCCTCCAATACTTCTGTGACCAGCATCTAAAAGATATTTTGCTGCCATATAGCCAGCCAACTCATCATTAAGTGAAACATGATGTATGGGAAGGTTTGGATAGAAGCTATTAAAAAATATAGAAGGTATTTCCCTGTCCATCAGCTCTTGATATATAAGATAATCAACCTTAGGGATTGCACTCTTTGTTGGCTCAATAATAATTCCATCTATATCCTTAGAATCTATCAGCTTTCTTATAATAGACTCTTCCTTATCCACAGAATTTTCAGTGAACATGATCTGAACTCTGTATCCCTTATTTAGAAGCACCTTCTGCATGCCTTCAATAGTCTTGGGAAATATATAGTCGTTAACATAGGTACTGATAATTGCAATATTCTTACTTCCTTTATCTTTTTTTAGAGCACTATCACTGATGTAATTTCCACTACCATGTCTAGAATCAACTATTCCTTCTTTCACTAGCAAGCTTATAGCATGACGAACAGTCTGGCGGCTAATAGAGAACATTTCACTAAGCTTATTTTCCGATATGAGCTTGTCATTAGGTCTTAGCTCCCCAGCTTCCACCTTCCCTTTAATCCAATCTACTAAGGTTTGATATTTATATTCACTGGTCATTAAAGTACTCCTCAAATAGTTTGTTATTCTTTAGATGCAAATAAGGTCTCTAGCTTTTTCTATTTTTTGAAAGAACATCAAAGGTTACAGCGCCTAAAAGCACAATACCTTTAACAACCTTTTGTATATCTGTGGACCAACCAATTAGGGACATACCATTATTTAATATTCCCATTACAAAGGCTCCAACTACGGCACCTATAATAGTTCCTATACCACCAGAAGCAGCAGCACCACCGATATAACAGGCTCCAATAGCGTCTAGCTCAAAACCATCTCCAGCCTTTGGGGTAGCAGAGGCATTACGGGCGGACAGGACAATACCTGCAATGGCAGATAGCAGTCCCATATTCACATACACCCAAAAATATACCTTTTTAATATTTATACCAGAAAGCCTAGCAGCCTTCTCATTGCCACCTAAGGCATATACCTGTCTTCCTGCTACAGTTTTGCTGGTGATAAACTGGTAGATTCCTACTAATGCAGCCATAATTATAAGCTGTAGGGGTATCCCGTTATATCTGGCTATCTTATAGAAGAAAAACCATAAGATTGATATGATAATAAAGTTTTTAAGTACTATCTGCCACAAAGGATTAGTGGCAAAGTCATATTTTCTCTTCTCGCTTAAGCTTCTAATCTGAAAATAAACGATAAGCACAGTAGCAGTGGCAGCAACTAAAATAGCGATTAAATCTATGGTTCCACCGCCGAAGCTTACCTTTACTGTTGGCAGGAAGCCTGCTCCTACCTTAACATAGCTTTCTGGGAGAGGTCCCTTTGTCTGAGCTTTTAGCACTGTATAGGTAAGACCTCTTCCCATAAGCATTGTTCCCAGGGTTACTACAAAAGGAGGAATCTTCAATTTAGATATAAAGAACCCTGAAAAAACGCCAGAAATTATACCTACTGCAAGAGCAGCTAGAAAAGCCACCGGTACTGGAGCACCTTTGTCCACTACCAGTATTGCTGCCGTGGCACCACAAAGAGCTACCACTGAGCCAACGCCCAGATCTATATTTCCTGTTAACACGCATAGGAGCATTCCTGTGGCCAGTATTACTACATAACCATTCTGCATTATAAGATTATTGATATTTGTAGGGGTTGCATTTTTTCCATCAGATAGGATATAGAATAAAAGAAATATTGCTATTAGGGCCACGAGCATACCGTATTGCTTCATATCTAAGTTTACTTTTTTATTTCTCTTCGTAGCTTTTTTATTTGTGACTATATTATTTATCTGCATAACTATTCTCCTTTACGTGAATTATGCTGCATAATGCACTTCATAATATTTTCCTGTGTCATTTCTTCCTTAGTGAGCTCTCCGCAGATTTCTCCATTATTAAGTACATATACCCTGTCACAGTTACCTATGATTTCAGGCATTTCTGAGGAGATGAGAATAATAGATTTCCCCTCTCTTGCCAGGTCATTAATCACACAATATATTTCATATTTTGCTCCCACATCAATTCCTCTGGTGGGCTCATCTAAAATTAGAACCTCTGGTTCTGTAAGCATCCACTTGGCCAGAACTACCTTTTGTTGATTCCCTCCAGATAGGGAGCTTGCTATTTGATTAATGGAATTGGCCTTAACATTAATTAATCTTGTATACCTTTCTGCAGCTAATATCTCTTCGCTTTCCTTAACCACTCCCCTCTTAGAGAAGTACTTCCCAACAGCAGCCATGGTCATATTTCTTTTTATGTTATCTATAAGTACAAGCCCATATTCCTTTCGATTTTCTGAGGTATAGGCAATTTTATTTTCTATGCAATTCTTTATACTTTGGGTACTGATTTTCTTGCCATGGACAAACACTTCACCGGAAATTTTCTGTCCATAGCTCCTGCCAAAGATGCTCATGGCAAGCTCTGTTCTCCCGGCTCCCATAAGTCCAGCAAAGCCTACAACCTCACCAGCTCGTACATTAAAAGAGACATCCTTAATTACCCTTCTATTAGAATCTTCCTGGTGATATACATTCCAATTCCTTACTTCAAAAACCACCTCTCCAATAGGGCAGTCTTCTCTCTCAGGATAACGATTGGTTAATTCACGTCCTACCATCCCACGAATGATTCTATCCTCTGAAACCTCATCATTACCCTTTACAAGTGTTTCAATAGTCCTCCCATCTCTTAAAACTGTGATGGAATCTGCTACTTTACTAATCTCATTGAGCTTATGGGAAATTATTATGCAGGTTATCCCATTCTTTTTTAGCTCCAGCATAATATTCAATAGCTTGTCACTTTCTTCATCATTTAAGGCTGCTGTAGGCTCATCCAGTATAAGGAGCTCCACCTTCTTATATAGAGCCTTTGCTATTTCAATAAGCTGCTGCTTCCCTACTCCAAGGGTATATATGGGTGCATCTACATCCTCATGGTCAAGTCCTACCTTGGCCAGTATTTCTCTAGCCTTAGTCTTCGTTTTAAGCCAGTTGATAACCCCTTTAACAGAGGTCTGCTCATTGCCCAAAAATACATTTTCAGCTACAGATAAAAAGGGGCTCAAGGCTAGTTCCTGATGAATAATTACAATACCCTTTGATTCGCTATCCTTAATATTATGAAACTGACACACCTTGCCGTTATACACGATATCACCTTGATAGCTGCCATAGGGATGAATACCTGATAATACATTCATAAGGGTAGATTTTCCGGCTCCATTTTCCCCACAGAGAGCATGAATTTCTCCCCTATTAACCTTTAGATTGACGTCATCTAATGCCTTAACCCCAGAAAACTCCTTGGTTATATGGTTCATTTCCAATACTATATCAGGCACTATTTTTCAACTCCTTCTTCTATATATATAAGGTGGCATTATTAATGCCACCTCTAGTTTTAAAAGCCTTATTTCAGCTGATCTGGTGTGTAATAGCCGCCATCTATGATTACTTCTTCGTAATTATCTACAT
Organism: Bacillota bacterium; assembly: GCA_023440105.1. Taxonomy (GTDB): domain Bacteria; phylum Bacillota; class Clostridia; order Clostridiales; family Clostridiaceae; genus JAEXZL01. Next base: position 25,982 of record JAEXSY010000162.1, on the reverse strand, counting down.
CAACAGCAACTGGAGTACAGAGATAGGTAGGTACAGTTAGCTTATTATTGTTATACTGCTTAGTATCATTTATTTCAGGCTCAGAACCAGTTAAAACTGCGTCTACCATAGTTACGCACTTTTCAGCAAGAACACGGGTATCCTTGTATATTGACATAGTCTGAGTTCCAGCTATGATATTCTTTACTGCCATAAGCTCAGCATCCTGACCTGTTATTAATGGCCAATCAGCTTTTGTATAGCCAGCACCTTCAAGGGCAGCTTTTACACCATAGGCAAAGCCATCAAAAGCAGTACAAGCTATATCAAGCTTAGTTCCATCATTGTAATAGCCAGAAAGATAGTTTTCACACCACTGCTGAGCAGTTTCCTGTGACCATCTTAAAATACAGGTATCATCAAAGGAGGTTCTTCCTGTTCTGGAAACTAGTACACCATTATCTAAGTAAGGCTTTAGCTGCTCCATGATTCCGTTATAAAAGAACACAGCATTATTATCGTCAGGAGATCCCATGAAGAATTCTATAGTATAGGTTCTACCCTCAGCCTTTGCAGTCTCTAGCTTTTTACTCTTTACCACATATTCACCTATAGCAGTTCCAACACCCTTGTTATCGAAGGTTACATAATAGCTTACAGCATCTGTATCCATTAGCAATCTGTCATAAGCAATAACCTTAATTCCTGCAGCCTTTGCCTGAGATAGAGCATTAACCAGGGCAGATGAGTCAACAGCAGCAACTACTAAAACATCAACTTCCTTAGCAATAAAGTTTTCAATCTGAGAAACCTGCTGCTGTACGTCATCCTCTGCAAACTGAACATCTACGGAATATCCCTTAGCCTTCAGCTGTTTTTCTAGGTTAGCAGCATCATTAATCCATCTTTCTGAGGACTGTGTGGGCATTGCAACGCCTACAGACTTTCCGTCTTTAGAGCCCTCCTTAGGTCCATCATCATTACTGCAGGCTGCCAGTGACAGAGTCATTAATCCAGCGAGCAAAGCACCAATAAGCTTTTTCATTATACTTCCCCCCAAAATATTATAAATTTTTAATGGTTCTTAATAGTAACTTGTAAATACCATTATCCTAGAGTCAGGATTATTCTTAGGTTTTTAATGTTAACTGAGACATGTATACATAATTTTCTAAGCAATACAACCCAGCGCCGGCAGTAGAACTTGTATTGAAAATATTGTAAATTTTGTATATTTTTCCATATATTGTATAAATAAATGATATAACGTTTTCATCTGCTAGTCAATAAGTTTTTCTATCAATTTAGATAATTAGTTTAAATAACTCCTGTTTATTAAGTTGTATTTATTTTTAGTACATACGAAACGGTACAAGTTATAAATAGGTAGTAGTGTATATATAATTTTATGATGGAAAGGTAAGTTGTATGAACAAAATTTAGGATATGGAGTAACTTTTGTATATAGGTTAAGTGAGAAGAGGAAGTAAGAAGTAAGAAGTAAGAGCTTAAAGGGCAGTGAATAACTAAAAGTGAAGAGTGAAGAGATTGGAAGGATAGGTAAGAAGTAATAGGTAAAAGGTAAGAGTTAAGGGCAGCGAGGAGCTAAGGGCGAAGAGTGAAGAGTTGAAAGCAGTGAATAAGTAGAAGTGTAAAGTGAAGAGATTGGATAATAAGAGCAAAAGATTAGGAGACAGGGACAAGGGTGGGAGGGGCGGTAATAAAAGAGCAGGAATTTCTCGATAATTCGGGGAAAGTGTTGATAAAAAAATTGAAAAGCATAATTTACACTATATGTTATTTATGGTTTATTATGTATAATTTAAGTTAGTATGATTTGATTTAAAACTTATTACGATTTATCGTAAGTGATTTTAAGAAACCTAGCAAAATAATTTAGGACATAAGTATGAGGAGAGAGGATTATGAAAAAAAAGATTGGAATCCTGGTTATATTTATCTTTAGTACTGCTGCTTTGTTTATTTCTTTAAAGCTATTTTATAATATGGGCATATTTGTTGATGAATTTAATACAAGCCCTGCTGTTGTTAATGGCGGGGAGTTTTGGCTTATGATGGACTGGCTTAGGCTTGGACTTTTGGCTGTGATATCGGTGGTTTCGGGGGTTAAATTGTTTAGAGATTAGATAGTCTTAAAATCAGCCTGAGTCGGTATAATATACCAAGTCAGGCTGATACTATATTTTCTTATTAAAGCTAGATCTATATTTACTAAGCTCTCTTGCAGCAGCTTTTAATCTTTCTCCTGTTAGACCATAGGCATTTTTTAAATATTCAACAGTTCCAACCTGTCCAAAAGCCTCTACTACACCTATTCTTTTTAAGGGTATAGATACTCCTCTCTCTGCCATCACTTCGGCAACAGCACTGCCTAATCCATTTATAATATTGTGATTTTCAAAGGTTATAACAGCTTTTTTACCCTGGAGTGCTCTTTCGATAAGCTTTATATCTAAGGGCTTAAGGGTGAACATATCAATAACCTCAAGACTTATTCCTTCTTCTTCTAGCTCCTTTGCCGTACTTAGCGCATCATATAAAAGTTGTCCAGAGGAGATAAGAAGAATATCCTTACCTTCTTTAATTATGTTCCCCTTTCCTATAGAGAAAGAAGAGCCCTCTTTATAAATGGTAGGAAGGCCTTTTCTCGTGCTTCGTATATAATGAACTCCTCTTAATGCTGAAAGCTCCTTTATCAGCCATGAAAGCTGAACACCATCAGCAGGATCGAAGACCATGGATTCTGGAATAGCTCGCATTATAGCTATGTCCTCAAAGGTGGTATGGGTTCCCCCATTAGTGGCTGAACATATTCCTGGATCTGAGCCATAAATATTTATAGTATTTTTTGAATAAGCTCCTGAAATATAAATTTGATCTAAGGCTCTTCTAACTGCGAATGGAGCAAAGGTATGAACAAAGGGTGTGTATCCTCCCATGGATAAGCCTGCTGCAATTCCCATCATATTGGCTTCCGCTATACCTACATTTATAAATCTCTTTGGAAACTTCTCCTTTATTCTTGTAAAACCTGAGGCTCCACCTAAGTCTGCTTCCAAAGCAACTATTTTATCATTGAGCTCCATTATTTCTAGAATTGTATCAACAAACACTTTTCTAATTTCCAAGGTTCCAGCCTTATCAGTAAGTCTCCACATCTGTAACACCGCCTTTTATATACTGCTCGAGCTTCTCTATAACGCTATCCATTTCTTTGTCCAATTCTTCATTAAGCTTAATAGAATGATTATCCTCAAGGGCTTCGAAGTAGCCTCCACCTTGCCCTTTTATTGTATCTAAAATGATACAAACAGCACTATTTCTAACCTCTTTGGCCTGCCAAAGGGTATAAGCTATTTCCTTTTCATCACTGCCATTAACCTTCAAAGTATGAAATCCAAAGGCCTCAAGCTTTTTCTTTAAATCTAATGGCTGTATTATATCTACAGTGCGGCCATCAAGTTGTTTTTTATTATCATCAATGATTACAATTACTTCATTTAGCTTATGGTGTGAAATAAACTGTAAGGCCTCCCAACACTGACCTTCATTAAGCTCTCCATCACCAACAATCACATATACCCTTTGAGAAGACTCCCCAATCCTTAAAGTATAACCAAGACCTGCTGCCAATGAAAGTCCCTGACCCAGGGAACCAGTAGTTGCTTCGATTCCAGGAGTTTTATTTCTATCTGGATGGGATGGGAGCATCGTCCCACCTTCATTTAATGTATAGAGCATATCTAAACCAAAATATCCCTGTAAAGCAAGACATGCATAGAGGCTTGGACCCGCATGCCCTTTAGATAGAATTAGATAATCTCTTTTATTCCAGCTAGTATTATTAGGATCATGATTTAGTATTTTGTTATATAAAACTGACAAAAGCTCTACAATAGAAAGCGAGCCACCTAAATGTCCATATCTTCTCCATTTAAAAAGCTTTAAGGTTTCCAGCCTAATGTTAGCTGAAGCAATCTTTAATGCTGAAAGCTCACCCTTTGTTAATGGTCTCATTAATCTAAAGTCTCCTTTAGTTTTTCCTCTAACTCCGTAAGAGACATAATGTTAGAAAGAGTTATTACTCTCGGAAAGTTTTTAGTAAAGCTTTCTAAATCACCACCCACAATAAAGAGATCTGCAGCTTTTGGTGAAGCGTCAGAAAGAGAGCTATGAAGTACAGATATATCGCTTCTTCCTAGTTTTTTAAGAACCTTCTCTACATTTATTCTTACCAGAAGTGAAGAACCAAGACCTGAACCGCAGCAGCACATAATAGTTTTAATCTTCATTTTATCTATCTCCTTTTAATAATATAGGATGCTGCATAGTAATACTGCAGCATCCAATAATTCTAATTATTATTTGTTAAGCATTTTTTCTTTTAGTAAACATATTGAAGGCTATAGGTGCTAAAAATAAAAGAATACATATAATTAAGAGAATATTACCCGTTACAAATCGAGCTATATTTCCCAGCACTATTCCTACTCCACAAAAATCTGTATCTGAAAAGGTAGTACTGGCAAAATTAAGTGCTCCTAATACAGGCATAGTAATTACCGGTAGGGCTGTAATCAGAAGTCCATGAGCAAAGGCTCCAGCAATACATCCCTTAAGTCCACCTTCAGCATTGGCAAATACTCCTGCAGTAGCACCACAGAAGAAATGTGGAACTACCCCTGGCAAAATCAGTGCAACAGGTGTAAGAGCTTCATTGATTCCGTACAGGATAAACATACCTACAATTCCTCCTAGGAAGGACACAATAAAGCCTATAAGCACTGCATTAGGTGCATACGGAAATACTACAGGGCAGTCAATAGCCGGCTTAGCATTAGGTACTAGTTTATCTGCTATTCCCTTAAATGCAGGAACTATTTCCGCTAGGATTAATCTAACACCTGACAAAATGATATATATTCCACCGGCAAAGCTCATACCACAAACTATTGCATAAACAAACCAGTTTGAATATCCATTAGAAATAAAAAGTGTATTAAGCTCATTAAAGCCAGGCTTTGATGCAGCGATTCCTGCAACGATAATAAAAATAATCATCATTGTAACGGATATTGCTACAGTAGTATCCCTCATAAAGGAGATTTTTTGTGGAAACTTAATATCTTCAGTTGTTTTTGCCTCTCCCTTGTCCATTGCCTTTCCACCAACTAATTTACCTATCTGAGCAGAAAACCAATAGCCTATAGTTGAAAAATGTCCAAAACCAATTTCATCAGTTCCAGTTATTTTTGTCATGGTTTTTTGAGCTATGGCAGGAAACATAGCCATAGTAAGCCCAAGAATCAAGGAGCCTGCTATTATAAGTGGAATTCCAGTTAATCCGCCTACGCTTAAAACCACAGCTATAAGGCATGCCATATACAGGGTATGATGCCCTGTTAAAAAGATATAATTCCAGCGACTAAACCTTGCAATTATTAAGTTTGCAACCATACCGAAACACATAATCCATGCAGTATCCTTAGCATAGTTTACAAGTCCCATGGTAACTATAGCTTCATTATTAGGAACAACTCCCTGAACATTAAAAGCAAAATTAAATAATATTCCAAAGTCATTTAGAGAGTTGCCCAGTAGATATGATGCTCCAGCAGATAACACAAGGAAGCCTACAATGGTTTTAATAGTTCCCTTTACCACCTCTTCTATAGGCTTTCTTTGAAGTAATAGTCCTAGCAATGCCATAAAACCAACTAAAATTGATGGAGTTGAAAGAATTTCTTGGATTACTAATAAGAATTTCATGAATCTCTCCTTCTTAATATTACTTTATATAAAGCTGATACAGTAAATCACTGTAGCAGCTCATATATTATTTGAGGACTCTCTGCATTCAAGATCTCTCCTATCTTACTCTCGTCAATAACAAGGTCTGCAATATCCTTCATAGCATCTATATGACCTTCATTATCCACAGCAGCCAGTACAACCAGAAGCTTTATAGGTTCACTTTTCCCTGGAAAAATAACTCCTTCCTTAACTAGGGTTATGCCTATCTGCCGCCTCTTAACTCCCTCCTCTGGTCTGCTATGTAAAAGCGCTATATCTTTAGTCAATATATAGTAAGCCCCATACTTTTTAGTACTCTCAATAATAGCCCTTCCGTATCTCTCTTCCACACAGCCGGTTAAAACTAACGGATTTATTGCAGTGATTATAGCTTCTTCCCAAGATAACTTCTCATAAACTATCCTAATATTATCTATGACTAGCATATCTTCCAGCATATTTCTTCCTTCTTCCTAATAAGGTTATACTTAATATTACATTTTATGCTTTTGCAGTTTTCATTATGTCTTTAATAAGAGGATACTTTTCTTAAGGAATGATGAAATTATCCCCAAAGTTAACTTCAATTTATTATTGCAATTTGCCTAAAAAAGAAAAACAACCCTCACAGGAAAATAACCGTAAAAAAATCTCCTGTGAGAGTTGTTTATATAATATTTTCATACTATTAGATTTTATTTAAATAGTTTCAGTAACCTTGTTTTTCATTATCATGAAGAACCGGGTCTACGGAAGAAAAGCCTTTGTAGTCCTTAGGCTCATTGAAGTCACAGGTTCTGTCTTCAATAAGGATGTATTTATCGGTAATTCTCCTCTCCTGAAAGGGTAGTCCCATATAAGACTGATAAATTTCCCAGCCTATACATTCCTTTATACTTCCTTTTAGGTACAAGTCCTTTATCCTCTGAATGTGCTCCTTCATAATTTGTGCTCTGCCAATCTTAAGGGCAAATATCTTTTTTCTGCTTCCAAAGAATATTAATTCTTCCACAGGAGTATCGACGATTATTTTCATAGCCTCCTCGGTATAATAGGTATCTCCATATAAAAAGCATACAGAATCCTCGATGAGCTCATAGGTAAATCTATCAATTTCAAGGTTATTATTTAGTGGAACATATCTTCTTGCTCCAGTAAATTCACACCGTGGATCGTGGGAGGTAATTATAATTTCATCCTCTATCCCAAGCTCTCTTATTAAACGGATTGTCCTCTCTAGAATTACTTCACCATCAACCTTCAAAAGATATTTAGGAATCCCACCATAATTATTCCATCTCGTTCCTCTTCCATCAGCCATTATTATATATTTCACTGACATCCTCACCTTATAATATTATAGTGTCTATAAAAATCACCTAATGGTCCGTGTCTCTGTCCCCCCCATAGCTGGATAATATTTACCCCGGAGGAGGTATTAGCTTCAATGATTGCCATCCCCTCTTCTGTAAGGAGAATATCCCAAGCAATAAAGTTAAGATAAGGAAATTTACTAGCTAGTGCTACTATATCCCTCTTTATCTTATCCCAATTAGGGACACGCTCTCCTTTGATAGCAGCGTTAGAATCAGGATGAACCCAGTGTACATCCAGGGAATGTAGAGATCTGGCCTCGCTGAGCTCACCATTTCCCAAATTTATATTGGCTACCAGAGCTCCCTTACTTCCATTGTCCACAGGTATAGTTCCTGAGGTACCTATTCGCTGAACTGCAAAGAGCACCTTAAACCTTCCTGTCTCCAAGTCCTTTATAGTTATCAACCTTATAGTATTAGCCGTTTCTTTATACAAGCTGTTGCTGTACTTATCCTGATGGAGATATTCTGAAATAAACCAGTTATCCTCCTTCTTTAGAATCTTCATAAGCTCCTTTTCCCCAATAGGAGAATTATCCTTCTGAAAACCCTGTCCCTCATAGGATACTATATGTACACCCTTCCCTTTACCTGCACTGATGGGCTTAATAATAACCTTACCCGCCTTTTTTATAAGCTCCAAAGTTTCCTCATAGGTATTAATAGTGAAGCTGTAGGAGGAGAGCTTTTTATTCACCTTGATCAAATAGATTTCAGGAACCCTTACATAGGGCTTCAGCATATCATTGCAGATGATCTTATTATTAAGCATAGGGTTAAAAGGCTCATTGATGTATCTAGATCTATACCAGTCAAATTCTGACAGATAATCTTCCTTGCTATTATTATCCAAATCATAAAGAGCATATTGATCCGCTGTATAGCCTCCTAAAACATTCAGCTTCAAAGACTTAAAAAACGGAACCTTAAAGTGCCTTTTTGCTAACAAAATTCTCGTCCACCATATTAATATCAGTCTTGCTTTCCTTAATAGCTTTTTCACTAACTTTATCATTTACTTCCTCACCAATCATTTTTCCTACCAACTCTGCAATCTTCTTCGTGGAGCTTCCTAGGTCCTTAGGGAGGTATTTACACCTGTAATTCTTAAGAGCCTCATAATCATACACTCCCTCTTCTATTGCCCTCATGAGATCCCACGGATTTTTAAAAACACAGGCTGGCATTTCCTTCTGAAGATCAATATTCACTCCATTTTTTGAAATATAATCCTCGTAGTCAAACAAATAATAATAAGTTTTTTTATTTAAAACAGCCCCTTCTACTGCTATGGCTGAATAATCCGTTATGAGATACTCACAGGCAGTTAAAAGCTCCTTAGCGGTAAAATCCTCACAGCGATATACCCTATTTTTTTCCTTAAAAACCACCCTCTGATTGGGATGCTCTTTAATAACCAGGGCAAATTTATCAAAGTTAAAGTATTCTAAGAAGTCGCTGCAATCAAGCTCTCCGTTTCTTCTAAAGGTAGGGGCATAGAGAACCATAGGCTTTTCTCGAAATTCAGGATAAGCCTCCAGAACCTTATTTCTTGTTTCCCCTTCTTTCATGAGGAGATAATCTATCCTGGGCAGCCCCAGATTATATAGCTTATCCAAAGTTACCCCAAAGGATTGGCAGTAATAGCTGTTCCAGGCTTCTCCTCCAGCTATGATAGCATCATAATTCTTATGCATTCTCATAACCCTTGCCAGAGCCTTGCTGCGTCCGTAGGTTTTATCTAAGGTTTGGTAGCCAGAACGCTTTACCTTTCCTATAGAATGCCATAGCTGTATGACCTTTAGCTTTTTTTTATGTTTTAACATAGATACTGCAGGCCAATAGCTGTCCAAAATACAAACCTTAGAGTTGGACAGATGATATAAGCTTCTCAAAAGTGCTAATAAAAAGCTTATCTTACTCTTAATATCCTTATCCACTCTGCTGCAGATTATTGTTATTTTCAGGTCCTTATTCTTCTTTAGGAGCTCGTCCTTTAAAAGAATAAAATCTATAGAAGGCTCATTGCTCTGCCTACTGAGAAATATAATCTTATCGTTGTCAATTACCAGCAATTTTAACGGAGTATATAAAATCATCAATAGCCCCCTAAAAATATATGCTAATATAACCTTCATTTCCTACTCCTCCGGAAGCCCATATCTCATTCTTCTGTTCTTTACCTTATACAGCATGTAATCATTGGTTAGAGAGGTGTAGTTTTCAATCTTAGGATAATCGGGAGAACGGTTGATCTCCGGAAGCTTAAAACCATTTTCTGTGATGGCTACATCAAAGCCAAAATACTCAATCTGCTTTAATTCCCGGGCAATATTAAGAACATTGGTCTTAATAATATCCCAGTTAGGAAGAATTCCCTCAAGCTTTGTCCCCGTATCTGGATGACAGCGAATAGGTTCTATTTTATTATTATCAATGCTTCTTCCGTTATAAATCCTCCCCGTTTCTATATCTATAGTTGCCACCAATCCTCCAGCACTGACATTATCAACAGTTCCTGTTTTCTTTGATCCAATACGTATGTATGCATTTCCAATCTCAGGATTAATACCATCCTTTTTAAAGACAATCATTCTAACGGTATTTACAGAAGCGCTATATATTTTAGAAAGTTTCTTATGCTGAACTATATATTCAGTGATAAGATACTGGCTCTTTTCATCGCTTAAAATCTCTATAATCTCTTCCTCAGAAGCCTCCTTAAAGTTCAGATAATACTTCCCTTCGTCATAGGAGCAGCGATAAAAGCCTCTTCCTAAAGAGCCACTGTGAGGCTTAAAGGCTATAGTACCCTTGTCTCTTATAAGCTTTAATATAGAATCAAAGCTATCCTCAAGATCCTTAGGGCAATCCATCATAGGAATAATACATCTTTCTCCTGCTCTATAAGCTATATGGTAGTAATACTCCGGGAAGAATGCCTTATATTCTGGCAGCAGATATTTCAGAGTTATCTTGTCCTCAAGCCAAACCCTGTACTTTGAATTTATATGTCTCAGCCAGCGAAAATCATAGTCAGAAATAAATTGTCGATAATTATCCTTAGTAATACCATATTGAGGTAGTCTTTAAGATAAAAAACCATGGTTATAGGCCCAGAGTTTTTCTTTAAGAGAAATTCCATTCTTGGAAAATAAGTCTGTAGTCAAGGTCCTCCTCCACTTTCTATAGGTGAGAGGTCTGTAACCCTTTCTAGCAAAGATAGCTGAGCGGTACTTCCAGAAACCATTGGTCACTATCTTTTTACCCTGCTCATAATTAGCCTTAAAGCTCCTATATTTATTCTTCTTTTCTTCTACCTTATAATTTAAAAACTCCACTATTTCTTTATCAAAATTCACCAGCCTAGGGTATTTAGGAAAGTTATTAAAGGCAATGAATTTGAAGGAATTAGGAGTTATAACCACATCAATACCTAGATATTCTATTTCAGGAATGTACCTGCAGAGCCTGATAGTTTCCTGGGTGATCTCCTCCCAGAATGGAAGCTGTAACTTGCTTTCCCCTTCCTTTGTCTCTCTGCTAATATCCGTTATTATACCTTCCACCAGGGCATAGGTCCCTTTGATAGTACCAGTAGCTACATCTACAGCCTTTGCTATATATTTTCCATAACCTTTTATTTCTCTATCTTCTTGGGTGGTTATAGATAATATAGAAGCATTACTAATAAGAGGTTTATTTCCATATTTATTAATAGTGGTAATCCTCAGTTTATGAAAGGCTTCTGAGGAATTCTGGTTAATAAAGGAATTTACCTTTACATGCTCTGTAAGCACATAATACCCCTTGGTATCGTTGATAAGTGCTGCTACTTCTCTAACAGTGGCTTTCTTATTATTGATATAATAGCTTTTACTCCTATAAGAGAGAATCACCTTCTTAGGGCCCTCACACTGAACAAAATCCAGGGACTTTTCCCTTCTTATGAGCCTTAGTACTGAATAAATTGTGTTTTTATAACCTTCAGGGCAGTCTAAGAGGGGAATGATCAAAAGCTTTCCATCCCTTTTATAGAACTGATAATATTGCTCTGGCAAGTACTCAGCAAAAGGCTGCAGTATATTTCTATAGGATACATTATCACTTACCCACTTTTTATAAATTCCATTAATATCAGAAATATAATAGTATTCCTTCTCAGCCATGTAATCTTTATAATTATCTTTATTGATACCATATGACCTTACAGTATTTATCCTAAAGCCGTGGCGATGGGCCCAAAATATCTCAAGATAGTCCTTGAGTTCGCTCCTTCTATAATCTCTATAGATAGATCTAAGCCACCACTTGGCTGTTTTTTTATCATAGCCCTTTGTTCTCATTGTAAAAATAAAAGGAAACGCCGCAGCGTTCTTTATTCTTCTAAGAGCAATTTTATATAACTTCCTCTTTCTTGCTTTTTTTATAGGTTCATTATTAAAATCTACTGCTAATTCCCTACTGCTATCATCAACATTCAACTTTTCAACCATTCTTATACTAATTTCTCCATTCTAATTCTTTTATTGTTCTTCTCAGTTGTTCTTATAGAATCTTTAGCACTCCCTTCTACGACATTTTCCTTTCTTATCACCTTAAGTATTGTAATAATAAATATCTTTATATCTAAGAAGAAAGAAATATGCTTCAAATAATACTCGTCATAAGCAATCTTTTCATAAATATCCAGGGTATCTCTGCCGTTGATCTGTGCCAGTCCTGTAATTCCAGGATATATCCTATCAATCTTCTTCTTTCTTCTGAGCTTTAATATCTTACTCTCCACAAATATCAGGGGTCTTGGACCAATAATAGACATTTCCCCTTTTAAAACATTTATAATTTGGGGCAACTCATCTAGGCTGGTCTTTCTCAAGAAGCTTCCAACCTTTGTGATATATTTTTTTGAGTCTACTAAAGCCCTTGAAGGTGTTAAGCTTGGAGCTGTTTTCTTCATAGTTCTAAACTTATAAATATGAAAGGGCTTAGAATTTAAACCTGCTCTCTTTTGTTTAAAGATAGCAGGTCCTGGTGTCTCCAACTTAATTGCTGTTATTATAGCTAGAAATAATGGGGCTAGTACTATTAGAGCAATAATTGATATCACTACATCCAGCACCCTTTTTATTACCCTGTACACACAAATCACCTTTCCAAGATGAGCTATATAAATTTATAAAAACCTATAATAACCTAAATTTTCTCAAATTACTCTATTTTAAGAATATTGTAGCACATATGACGTTTACAATCCATTATTTTTAAATATAATATTTATTTTTACTTAATTTTATATGTATAATTTAAATAATTATGTATATCAAACTGCGTTTTTATGTATAAAAAACTTATTTTATGTAGTCATATAATTCAGAATATTGATTTTTTAAAAACAATATAATATATTAAGAATAAGTGTGAAATTTATCAAAATTAATAGAAAAACACTTACTGTTTATTACTTTGTTTCAAGGTGGAGGACCTTTCAATGAGATTATTATCTGAAATAGATTTATATGAATATAAAAGTCCAAGCTATGAGCTTAAGGAACGTGCTAATATAAGAAAGCCTGATACATCAACCTGTAAAAAGAACAGCCGCTTCTATCTTGAAGGAAGCAAATGGAAGTCAAAAGCCGAACCTAAAAAAGAAATTTCTTTGATGTTTACTGGAGATTTATTATGCCAAGAAAATATTATTTCTACCAGCAATAGAGAGGGCGGCTATGATTTTTCCTCCTGCTTCGATTATATACGTCCTCTTTTTAAAACTGCTGACTTTGTTGCCGGCAACCTGGAAACCCCTATTTTTCCCGAGGCCCCTTATCGAGGAGAAATCATTACCCACGAGGGTCCTCTTTACTGTAATGCGCCAATAGAATATCTAGAAGCCCTAAAATATGCGGGCTTTGATATGCTTACCACGGCAAACAACCATACCCTAGATACCGGTGCACAGGGTCTTTATGAAACCATCTGCAACATTGAAGACTTTAATATGATACAAACAGGCACCTTTAAGAAAAAAGGAGACAAGTTTGTAATCGTTGATATCTGTGGCTTCAAGATAGGCTTCACCGCTTTTTCAACTTCCTACAACGACATGGAAACAAATATGACCACTAAAGGAAAGATAGCTCTGCTAAATACCTACACCCAATCCCGGGCACAAACTGTTTATGATGGTATGAAGGCACAGGGAGCGGAATATGTGATTTGCTTTCCTCATTGGGGAGTGGAATATACAACTAACCTCAGCCCTAAACAAGAAAAGATAGCACAGGAGCTCGCAGCCATTGGCTATGATCTCATTGTGGGTTCTCACTCCCATGTAGTACAAAAATTCCATAGAATAATAGCAGGCAATCGCGAGGTTCCTATTATCTATTCTCTAGGCAATTTAATTTCACACATGAGATTTGGCGCAGATCGTATGGATAGCCAGTATCCTGTGGTGATGAATCTCATACTTTCTAGAGAGGAAGGCAGGATAAAGTCTCTGGTGAAGTTTGTACCTTGCCGTATTGTACGAAATGTAGATAATGCTGCCTATACTGTGATACCTCACCTAAAGGATTTTCCCCTTTCATTAGAGGCTTCAAAAAAAATCTCCGGTACCAGTGAAAATGTCCGCCACTTGATTGGAGATGAGGCTGTCTTTGAAGATGACTATCCACTGGATAAGGAGACTATTCTTCAGATGAAGGAATCCGCTGCTAATAGAACCCCAGCCCTCAAAAAGACATACCACTCTATATCCACCATTTCCGCTGATGAGATAATCTATCAGCTTAGGAACAAAATCGAAAACTTGAATTGCAATCTCTATGTTCCCAATGATAAATCCTCTGTTTATTTCGTGTATGAGGATCATGCAGAGCTGGTTAGCTTTCTCCCTGGTTTTGAAGTTACTTCCGCTAAGAAGGAAGTAGAAAATAAACCTGTAACAATTATTACTGGGGACTTGGGATATAAGGTAGATAGTCGTGTCATTTATATGACACGCAATATAAAAATCATAGAGAAAAAGGCTTTTTATGGCTTTCAGCGCCTGGAAAGTGTAAGATTTTTTAAAGGTATTGAGGAGATTAAAAGTGAAGCATTTTCTCACTGTCCTGTTTTCACAGGTGCTATACTTCCTTCAGGCCTTCAGAGTATTGGAAGTCGGGCTTTTGCCAACTGTCCTAAGCTTAAAAGCATAAAAATACCTAATTCTGTCTACCACATAGCAAAAGACGCTTTTGCTGATTGCCCTAACTTGATCGTGTATTGTGAAGAAAAATCTTACGCTGATGCCTATGCAAAAGAAGCTGGCATCAAGGTGAAATATATGCCTTTAGAAAAAACTATTAAGGAGGAGAAAAAAGCCATAATACAAGATACTAAATATACAAAACTTTCTGAAAATCCTATGGAGAGCTATCTTGACACAGGTTATGCTGTCATGGGGCCTTTAAATGGTCCCCTAGATAAACATCCCTCAACAATTCTCAATACTTGTGTCATTTTAGGATTTCCTCTGCCTCAAAATGCTGTTTGTGGAAATCCACCATCAAAGTATATAGTCCCTGGTTCCCTTCCCAATACTGCTACAGGTTTATACAAAATCCTCAGCAGTTATTGCAGCTCAGAGCTGGAGGAATTCAAAAAGTGCTTTCGTAGCTTTAAGCGTAAGTTTAACAGTCAGGATTGTCTTGACCATAACGATACTGACCTGGCAGTTTATTTCTGCGATTGGATGCTTACAGCCAGGGATAGAGGCTTCACCCACAACTGCTACTTTGACTATGAGCTATACAACAAAGAGCCAGATATCAGAGAGACCTTCCTTAATGAAGGCTATAGAATAAGAGTACACAAAGCTTGTGCAACCCCAGGCTACGGACATGTGCTCTTGAATAAGGCTCATTTCAATACAAGGTTTTCAAAGTTTGTAAATCGCAGCTGGATTGATGCTTCTAAATGTACCTTTGAAGAATTCTCTGCTTTTGTAGATAGATATCCAAGGTTTTTCGGTAAACCTGTAAAAGGAACTGGTGGTGCAGGAGCTAGAGTGATTGAACGGGACTCTGATACTCTGGAAAATCTTTATGACCTCTGCCGCAAAGAGGAGCTGATTATCGAAGAAATCGTCCAACAGCACAAAGAACTGGCAGAGTTTAACGACAGCACCTTGAACACTGTAAGAGTAAACACCCTGCTCTGTGCCGATGGTACCGCAAGGATTGTCCTAGCTACTGCTAGATTTGGTCGTGCTGGAAATTGTGTAGACAACTTCCATGGTGGAGGTGTTGGTGCCATTGTAGATATAGATACTGGAATTATCATCACAGAAGCCATAGATAGAGGCCACAACCGTAGTGCAGTACACCCTGATTCTAAGAAG
Organism: Bacillota bacterium; assembly: GCA_023440105.1. Classification (GTDB taxonomy): domain Bacteria; phylum Bacillota; class Clostridia; order Clostridiales; family Clostridiaceae; genus JAEXZL01. The sequence goes on along the minus strand of JAEXSY010000162.1, from coordinate 10,424 downwards.
GCGATTCTTGGATTCCAATACCCTCACTGGGATAAAATTAAAGAAGCTGTCTGTGAGTCTGCAGCTAAGCTTCCAGAAATGCGGAACATAGGCTGGGATGTATCCATCACGGAAAAGAGTGAAGTGGAATTTATCGAAGGAAATGGAAGACCCAATTATGATGTTCTCCAATCTCCAGACCAAATAGGAAGGCGTTTCAGATACGAGCCCTATATTCCTGCCATTGAGGCCATGAAGGGTATTGAGTATAATCTGCCTCCCTTCCACATGCCTGAACCTATAAAGAGGAGTACTCCTGAAACAGCTCCTGAGCCTACAGCTGCTAATAAGCTGTGGGATACATTCTTCGGTAAATCAGGAATCAGTGGGAATAACTCATCAAAAAACAATCTCATGAAGAGCTACTGGAAATATTTCAAAATGGCCAACGAAGCAGAGGGGCGTCTTAAAAAGAAATATTATACCTGGAAAGCAAGGCGTATTCAGGACAAATATACCTGCTACATGCCTGTGAGCAAGAGGATTTCTCAGTTTAAAACTCCCCACGGTCTCAACGGCATCATAATAGAATCTGGTACAAGAATCAGAAAAGGCTGCACCATCTGTAACAATGTGAGCATACTTACAAAGCATGGTTCACCAGAGATAGGAAGAAATGTATACATTGCTACAGGTGCTGTAATTCAAGGAGGTATTACCATTGGCAACAATTGTCGTATCGGACCAAACAAGGTTATTACTAAGGATGTGCCAGCGGGTACCATATTAGAATAGAATAACCCTAATTCATAAAATACAGAGATAGATAAAACATAAAAGAGCGATAACAGGAGCTTTCATCTCCTCTATCGCCTTTTTTATGATAAATCTTTTATAATTACTTTTAAAGAAAGGAGAAGTCTATTACTAAAATAGGCTAGTAACACATGGAAATAAGTAAAAGAAATCCTTATTGGGATAATTTTAAAGGCGTTTTAATCATTCTCGTTGTATTTGCTCATTTTCTATGGGCTTACAGAGATATTGAGTTTGTTAATAACATAGTAAAAGGCATTTACATTTTTCATATGCCAGCCTTTGTTTTTGTTTCAGGATATTTGAGCAAAGTCAGTGAGCATTTTCCTGTTAAAAGCATACTTCAATTGTTTATCTCATATGTTCTAATTAATTCTTTGATGATGGCATACAATTATTTTATTTTAGGGAAATCTCTAATGATTTTAAAACCGTATTATTCCTGTTGGTATATTATTGCTCTAATTTGGTGGAGAATTGTATTACCATTTTTAAAGAATTACAAATATACTATTGTTTTTGCAGTTCTCCTTGCCTTAACTATTGGTTTCAGCAGTGATATAAATAACAATTTCGCTCTATCAAGGACAATTGCTTTCTTTCCATTTTTCTTAGGAGGATATTTGTTAAAGAGAAATCATCCACTTAGGAATACAAGAAAAGGGCTCCATTATGTCAGCGGATTTGCCCTAGTGATAATTGCTTTGCTAATATCCTATTTATGTATAGAAAAACTGCATATTACCACTAACGACGAAATGATGGTTGCTTATGGAAATGATCTCTTCCTTGACTCTATCCGGAGGGTTGTCATTTGGATTTTAGCGGCATTCATGATTACTGGGCTCATTCTTATTATTCCAACAAAAGAAATCGCTTTAGTTACAAAATGGGGCAAAAATTCTCTGACAATCTATCTATTCCATCGAATTTTTCCATTACTGTTGTTAGATTTTCTACCAGCAAAAGAATATCAATCAAATTACCTAATTATATTAAGTGTATCCACCTTGATTATTCTATGGCTTTTTGGCTCTAATTTTATTGCTAAGAAATATCAAAACCTTATTACATCAATTTCTGATATTATCATGACTGATGATTCTCATAAAGAAGCCGTTAAAAAACATATCCTGTTGACTCTCTTTATGGCCTTTATCATTTTGGTTTTCTTTGAACAAAAAACAGAATTTTTTCGAAGCTTGATGTAAGAAATCACATGAAATTATTAATATATTAACTTTCTATTTATTATAAAAGGAGAGGAGTATTGGCATTTAGAAGCACAAACTCATACTAGCTTACAATCGCTGAAGCTCCTCTATCTTTTATGATGGTAGCGATAGATTAATCTGTATTTGAAATATCACCCCATTAACATATCCATAATAAATATTGTAGCCCTCCGACCACAGCTCGTCTAAATCATAGCCGTTCTGCTTTAAAAAGCCAGTTAAATCCAAACCCTCTTCTGTATCATCAAACTCTTCTTCCTCTAGCATTAATAAATCAACATAGGTGGAGTCCTTAATAATCAGAATACCTGCGCCATTCTTAAAGCCATCTTCCTCAAATATACTTTCGTTTAGGAATATCATGCTAACAACTCCTTATAAATGAATCATTTTTCTTTTCACTCCATAACCAAACTTCCATGCTACTTATATCATATATGGTATAATATTTTTTAAATACTAAATACTTACAAATATTATATTTTTATTAATATGAGGTGCAATATGGTAATAGAAGAACTTATAAATAAATATCGAAGCAATCTTAACTCTACTGACATGATGATCTGGAAATACATATATAACAACAAAAAGAAATGCAGAAACATGACTATTAATGAATTAGCCAAGAGATGTAATGTTTCTAGAACTACTATTCTTAGGTTTGCAAAAAAACTATCTTTAGATGGTTATAGCCATTTAAAATCAATTCTAAAGAATGAAGATAATTATTTAAAGCCCAAGGAAGGCAATGAATTCAGCAGAATAGTTACTTTGTACAAAAAAGTCTGCGATGAAATGAACAACAAAGACTTTAATAAAATTAATGAACTGCTATTTAGCTCCAAAAAAATTTATGCCTACGGAACAGGCAGCTTTCAAAGAAACCTAATAAGAGAGCTTAAACGTCTACTTATGACTACTGGTAAGTTTGTTTTTGATATAGATGGCAGTGCAGAGATTGATATTGTCTTTGAAAACATATCTAAGGAGGATTTAGTTATTATCGTTTCCTTAAGCGGAGAAACAAGTCAAGCCTTAGAATTTGCCTCTAAGCTAAAGCTTAAGGGTATCCCTGTTATCTCTATTACCCAGTTGAGAGATAATCCTTTAGCTAGTCTCAGCACTGAAAATGTATATATTTCTACTCTTCAGTTTAATTTGACAAGCGAAAGCTCCATACCTATATACCATTCTATAACCAGCTTTTATATGGTAATTGAATTCTTATTTTTGAAGTACCTATTTTACACAGAAGAAAAAGCTACAGACCTATCCATGTGAAATTTCAACAATAATGTGAAATTGCTCAAGGTTGTTGAAAAGGAACATAACCTCTCTCCTTTATTGAGTTAGTTTCTGCTAACTAATATAATTAAGTTGACTTAAAGAGGTTTTAGATAAGGAGAGATGATCATGAAAAAACAGTCAATCTTAATTGCAGGTGGTGGCAGTACCTTCACTCCAGGAATTATTATGATGCTCATTGCTAATAGAGACAAACTACCTATAAAGGAAATTAAGCTCTACGACAATGATGAGGACAGGCAATCAGTTATAGGAGAGGCCTGTGAAATACTTCTTAAAGAACAGGCTCCAGAAATTGAATTTTCCTATACCATTGATCCAGCTGAGGCTTTTACCAGTATAGATTTTGTTATGGCCCATATAAGAGTCGGAAAATATGGTATGAGGGAAAAGGATGAAAAAATCCCTCTAAAATATAATGTTTTGGGTCAGGAAACCTGTGGTCCTGGAGGAATAGCTTATGGGATGAGATCTATAGGTCCTATTATAGAGCTCATCGATTTAATGGAAAGGTATTCACCTAATGCTTGGATGCTGAATTACTCTAATCCCGCTGCAATAGTGGCTGAAGCAACGAGAAGGCTTAGACCTAACTCCAAAATACTAAATATCTGCGACATGCCTGTAGCTATAGAGGAAATAATGGCTGCCATACTAGGATTAAATAGCAGAAAGGATATGACAGTAACCTATTATGGCTTAAATCACTTTGGATGGTGGACAGACATCAGGGATAAAGAAGGAAATGATTTAATGCAGAAGCTTAAGGCTCATGTTAAGGATTATGGATATGTGGTTAATGTAGATACCTTCCAGCATCAGGATGAAAGCTGGCAGGATACCTTTTATAAAGCTAAAGACTTGTATGCTTTAGATCCAGAAACTCTACCCAATACTTATCTCAAATATTATTTCTACCCTGACTATGTGGTGGAGCATTCTGATATAAACAAAACAAGAGCCAATGAAGTCATGGAAGGAAGGGAAAAATCAGTTTTTACTGCTGCAAAGAAGATTATAGATGAAGGAAGCAGTATCAATTGTGGCTTTCATATCGATGAACATGCCAGCTATATAGTGGATTTAGCAAGAGCAATTGCCTATAACACTAAAGAGAGAATGCTCTTAATAGTGCCTAATGAAGGAGCTATAGAAAACTTCGATTCTACAGCCATGGTTGAAATTCCCTGCTATGTAGGAAGTAATGGCTACGAGAAAATTTCAATAGGTAAAATACCTCAGTTCCAAAAAGGACTTATGGAGCAGCAGGTTTCTGTGGAGAAGCTTGTAGTGGAAGCGTGGATTACTGGTAGCTATCAGAAATTATGGCAGGCTATTACCCTATCAAAAACTGTTCCCAGTGCTTCAGTAGCTAAGGCTATCTTAGACGATTTAATTGAAGCGAATAAAGGCTATTGGCCAGAGCTTAAATAATAATATAAGAGGGGTTGATTAATTATGAAAGACAAGATTCTAAATCCAGTAAATCAGTTTTCTCGTGCAATAATACAGCCTGTTATGTTTCTTCCAGTGATGGGACTTTTTATAGCCATAACAGTGCTCTTAAAGCTTGATATGATGCCGTCAATAATTGCCACCCTTGGCGGTTTCATAAATACCATGATGAATGCAATGCTTTCCAACCTATCAATAATATTCGCCGTAGGTATAACCGCAGCCTTGGCAAAGAATAAAAAGGTTGATGCAGCAATCTTAAGTATAATAGTATTTCTTATGTTTCTTGCCATGAACAATGCTTATCTTACAGAAATGAACCTTCTTGCAGAGCCTGGTGAAGTAGGACTCTATGGAACTGGTCAAACTATCACTCTTGGTTATCAGGTGATAGATATGGGGGTATTCCTGGGTATGATATTAGGAGCATTAACAGGCTATATCCACAATAAATACTCTAATGTAGAATTCCCTGATATGTTTAGAATCTTTGGCGGGTCTAGATTAGCCTTTATGATTATGATACCGATTACCCTCCTTCTCGGAATAATCGTAACCTATATTTGGCCACCGATTAATAATGCTATCTTCTCTGCTTCCTCCTTCATCCAGGGGGCTGGAGCTTTAGGGGTATTCCTATACGCCTTCCTTAACAGATTCCTTGTACCTACAGGTTTACATCATATGCTCTGGATGCCCTTTGGTTACACTGCAATTGGTGGAACAGCAAATATTGGAGGAGAGGTTTATTCAGGAGCTATAAATATTTTCTATGGTTTAATGGCTAATTCCGGCTCTGTAACACAGATTGATCCATCTATAAGATTTGCTGTTTTTGGTTTTGCAAAGGTTTTTGCCACCATAGGAATCACCTTAGCATTTCTTAAAACGGCAAAGCCAGAAAACAAAAAGAAGGTCCAGGGTATGCTTTTGCCTGCTTTATTAGTATCCATCATGTCAGGAATTACAGAGCCTTTTGACTTCCTGTTCTTATTTATATCCCCTCTTTTATGGCTCGTACACAGCGTACTCACAGGAGTTTTTGAAACCATTCTATGGGTACTAGGTTCCAAAACCTTTATGACTGATGGACTTATACAGCTATTTACCACTAATTTAGTATTCAAGCCCAGCATAACAAGGATATATATATTCCTCCTAGTAGGAGTACTTGCAGTAGCCGTTTGGTACTTTGCATTCACTGCGATTATCAAAAAGCTTGATATAAAGACTCCCGGAAGAGAAGCCATGGAGGAAGAAGCAGATATAATTCCCTCCGCTGATAATGCTACTATACTAGCTTCCTTCATAGAAGGTTTAGGAGGACGGACTAATATTGTATCTCTGGATAATTGCTTTACAAGACTAAGAATAGAATTAAAAGATACAAACCTTATAAATAACGAAAAAATCAATCAGCTAAAAAACTCCGGCATCGTTAAAAAAGGCTCTATCATTCAAGTAATTATAGGAATGAAGGTTCAAACTGTTAGAGAACAGGTGGCTGGTTATCTTAATATGGAATAGAAGGTTAAGACCCTTTAGCTTGGGATGGCTAGAGGGTCTTTTTATATCTATATAATTATATACGAGGTATTTACATAACTAAATAGTAATAAATTTATATTACATAAATAATTTTTCAGGAGTGATTTTATGGAGTCAACTGGTACTCATCCCTATTATCTATTAACAAATAATGTTCAGCGTTCTCTAGATAGCCTCATAGAAATGCATACCTATTGCAGAAGATTAAATTACTTCACTATTTTTCTTGATATTGCAGCACTTGCATTTCTAGCCTATGGATTTAAAAGTTTCTCTAGTCTACCCTATAACCTTCTCTATTGCATATTATCAGCAGCATTAATATCTTACTTTGGGATAATGATAATGAAAGGCCCCAAAGAAAAATTAAAAAAAGCAAGTGAAGCCTTTAAGGGTCAATTGCTTTTTGATGTTTGTGATTGTTATGACCATTGCCACTGTAAAAAATGGCTTAGGGACTATCTAAGAGAAAAACACATAAAGCTTTGATGCAAATTTAAAAATCCCTTCCGAATACGGAAAGGATTTTTGTAATAAATATAATAAGTCATAACTCATGTGCCTGTCACAAATACTTCTTATGGACCTCTCTCAGCTCTTCCTTTACGTCCAGTATGGCTATGATACTGTTATATAGCTCTCCTCTAAAATCAAGCTCTCCCTTTTTGATGCACCAGGAAACCTCATAGCCGGTGAAGGTATAGGCAATGGTATTATAAAGAATTTCTGGAGGGTTCATATTTTTTATTTCTCCCTTTTCCTGGGCCTTTTTAATAATCAAAGTGCATATCCTGGTAAGCTCAGCTCTCATGTCAAAGCTATGATGATCCTCTGTAAGGTTAGAAATTAGCATCTGACTGAAGAGATCGCTGCCAAAGCTTTCGGTATCGGCCATGAGCTTATGAAAAACCATTATAAGCTGCTCATAATGGCTGCTGGCTTCTATAAAATAATAAGGGTCCTTGGTTAAGTCATTTATGGACAAATCATAGAGGTCTAATATCAAATCCTCCTTAGAGCCAGCATATTTATAAAAAGTAGGCTTTGTTATATCACAGGCCTGACAGATATCGTTTATGGTTACATTGTTATAGCCTTTTTCTAAAAATAGGTCTATGGCTTTTTGACTTATATCCTTTTTTGTTAATTTTTTCATTAGGAAATCACCTCAAACTTATATTATCACAATTTTCTAAAAAAATCCTCGTTAAATTATTGACAATGTAATATTATTATACTATCATTTACTTAGGTAAACAAATATTTTACCGTAGTAAAAGGAGGATTAAATATGTCTCGTGGATTATTTGATAAAACTAAAATTGGAACTATGGAATTAAAAAACAGAATTTTTATGTCACCTATGGGTACTACAGGAGAAGCTGATGGAGCTTACTGCATCGATGGTATAAACTATTTTATGGAAAGAGCAAAGGGTGGTGCTGGTCTAATAATTACCGGAGCAAATGTTGTTTCCACAAAATATGAGCCACGTCCTTGTACAGAGCTATCTGATTTCCATCATGTTGAAAGATTAAACATGTTAATTGACAGATGCCATCACTATGGAGCAAAGGTTTGTGTTCAGCTATCTCCAGGCTTAGGAAGACAGCAATTTACTGATCCCTTCACACCACCTTATAGTGCAGGAAGCGTTAGTTCCTTTTGGTTTCCTGATTTAATCTGCAAGCCCTTTGAAAAGGAAGATATAAAATATTTAGTTGAAAAGGTTGGCTATTCTGCATCATTAGCTGTAGCAGCAGGTGCTGATTCTGTAGAATTACATGCCTACGGCGGATATTTATTAGATCAATTTCATTCAGTACAGTGGAATAACAGAACTGATGAATACGGCGGTTCCTTAGAAAATCGTATGAGATTTACCCTAGAGTGTATTGAGGCCATCAAGAAAAATACTCCTAAGGACTTCCCTATAATTGTAAAGTTCACACCACACCAGAGAGTGGAAGGCTTCAGAACTCTTGATGAGGGTATTGAAATGGCAAAAATATTAGAAAAAGCAGGAGTTTCTGCACTTCATGTGGATACTGGCTGCTATGAAGAATGGTATCAAGCAATCACAACAGTTTATAGCAAGGAAGGACATAAATTAGATGTTCAAAAGGCTATTAAAGAGGTGGTAAATGTTCCTGTTCTTGGCGATGGTAAGCTGCTAAGCCCTGCCCTTGCAAAAAGTGCAGTGGAAGAAGAAATCCTAGACTATGTAGGTCTTGGCCATCAAATGCTAGCAGACCCCTACTGGCCTTCAAAGGTTAAGAGTGGACATACAGAAGACATTGCTCCTTGTGTAGGCTGTAATGAATGTCTCTTAAGCGGCTTCTCCGGAAAGCATTATTACTGTGCTGTTAATCCATTATGCTATGCTGAAAAAGAATATGCACTACCAAAGCCTGATGGAAGCAAGAAATCAATCCTAGTTATAGGTGGTGGACCTGCTGGTATGGAGGCTGCTATAACTGCTAGAAAGCGTGGCTGGGATGTAGAGCTTTGGGAGAAGGAAGACCGTCTTGGCGGAACCCTATGGCCTGCTGGTGGTCCAGACTTCAAAGCTGACGTTCTTAAGCTAATCAAGTACTTAGAGACCCAATGCTATAAAACAGGAGTTAATGTAAGGCTAAACACTAAGGCTACTGCTGAAAACATTAAGGGAGGTAATTATGACAAGGTTGTACTAGCTGCTGGTGCTTCCCCAGTTGTTCTTAACATCAAGGGAATAGAAAATACTACCCTAGTAACAGATTATCTAACTCACAAGGCTACTGTTGGCAAGAAGGTTGTAGTTATCGGTGGTGGACTAGCTGGAACAGAAGCTGCCTGCGACATAGCTCCTCATGCAGAAGAGGTTACTATAGTTGAAATGCTTCCAGACATATTATTCAGTGCTGCTCACTGCTTAAATAATGACCAGCATCTAAAGAATATGGTAAAGGACAGAGGCGTTAAGGTAGAAGCCAATGCTAAGGTTACAGAAATCACTGACCACAGCGTAACCTTCGAAAGAGATGCACAGATTTATACCATTGAATGTGACACAATACTCAATGCCGTTGGCTTTAAAGCTAATAATCAATTAGTGGATTTATTAGAAGAAACTTACGAAGATGTTGCTGTTATAGGCGACGCAGTGTCACCTAGAAAAATCCTTACAGCAGTGCACGAAGGATATCATACTATAAGAGTAATGGAATAAGTAATAAGTAATAAGTCATAAGTCATGTGCCTGTCACTTAACTTTTGTCACTTAAGTCATGTGCCTGTCACTTAACTTATAGCATATAAATATCCCCTTAAAGGTAAACACCTTTAAGGGGTCTTTTATTTTATCCAATGTAATAAAACCTTACTATGACTTTAATAAGTCATAACTCATGTGCCTGTCACTTGCTTATTATCACCCTCGCCTCATAAGGTTTAAGCACTCCGGCATTATGGGTTTCATAATTACTTATAAGCTCCTGTCCATCCGTCACATTATCAAAGAGCTCACATTTAACCTCTTCCTTGGTGAAGTTGCAGGCTACTATAAGCCTTGAACCATCCAGCTGTCTTTCATAAGCATAAATGTCATCACTGTCCTCTAAAAGAGGTACAAACTTACCATGGACTATTATTTCATGCTCTTTCCTTAGGGAAATAAGCTTTTTGTAGTAATTGAAGACGCTGTCCGGTCTTGATACCTGCTCCTGTGCATTGATTTTTACATAGTTTGGATTAACCTTAATCCAGGGGGTACCAGTGGTGAAGCCGGCATTTTTGCTGTCGTCCCACTGCATTGGGGTTCGGGCGTTGTCCCTGCTTACTGCCTGTACATAGCTGAGCATTTTTTCCTGGGAAATTAGGTTGTTTTCTATATATTCATGATAGAGAGTTATAGTTTCCACATCTCTGTAGTCCTCTATATCTGAAAAATTAGCATTAGTCATCCCCAACTCCTCTCCCTGGTATACATAAGGAGTTCCCTTCATCATGTGGAGGCAGGTAGCCAGCATCTTTGCTGAAACCTCTCTATATTCTTCGCTGTCATCTCCAAATTTTGAGACAGAGCGAGGCTGGTCATGATTA
>JAEXSY010000136.1 GCA_023440105.1 Bacillota bacterium | reverse complement strand
GGTGTCAATAGAAGTAATAGTTCCATCGGAGGAAAACTTTAAATCAAAGGAGGAGGAAATATAAAGCTCCTCTGGCAGACCGAATTTTTTATCTAGAGCATTGATAAAGCCATCTAAGCCATCCTCATATAGGTTGTTTTTTTCAAAGGATACAGATCTCTTATTTTTCAAATCTGAGATGAACCAAGCAAGCTTGCCATTATAATTTGTAGCACTATGATAAATTATTGCACCATAATTTACTGTGATAGCCAATAGAATTAATAAGGCACACAAATGCCAGGTAGTACCTTTTAGGAAGCTTGCCTTACTCCTATCAGAGGTTATAGCTCTGTGACTTTTTACTATATAAACAATTGGCCATATTATAAAAAATACCACCGAGAGAAACAATATGGGAAGGTTTTTAGCTTTATTACCATACTGAGCTAGACTAGCAAGGTGATACCAGGCTAAAGCGTAAACTAGTATAAATATGGGATGGGTAACTGAAGAAAGAAATGTTCTAAGTCTATTATTAATATTCATAAATCTAAGACCTCTTTTATTAATAGGTTATATCAATACCTATTTATTTTTATTTATTATACCACCTGATTAATTTAAAAATATAGTTCTACTTCTTATACGTAATATATCATAAATAATTTGTATTTTCTGTATATAACATTTATGATAGATTATATAGTAAGTTAGGTTAAGGAGGTGAGAGATATAATGGATTTATCTACCAGGTTTATAAGAGCACAGCTAGAGCTTATCAAGCCCTTTGTGGATGATGCCTCTATTGAAAGTGCTCGAAAATGGCATGAAAGAATCGGAAAGCTCATGGAGGCCAGGCATAGGGGAGATATCAATGTAGAAGACCATATATTTAAGTTCTTTGAGGGAGCCTGGATTACTCCTAAGGTTATAGAGAAAAAAGGAGTAATATTATATCTCCATGGCGGTGGCTACATAGGAGGAGACTTAAATTATTCTAAGGGCTTTGGAAGCACTCTGGCGGTAAAAACCTCCATGAAGGTTTTCTGCACCGCCTACCGGTTAGCCCCAGAAAATAAATATCCTGCAGCTCTTGAGGATGCTGTAACAGCTTATGAATTTTTGCTAGAAGAAGGCTACAGCAGCAAGGAAATAGTTCTCTGTGGAGAAAGTGCAGGGGGAGGACTTATATATTCTTTGTGCTTAAGACTTAAGGAGCTAGGTAGACCACTGCCGGCAGGACTTGTAGCTATTTCACCCTGGAGCGATTTAACCCTATCGGGAGAGTCCTATGAGGGAAATAAAGCTAATGATCCTTCTATGACCATAGAGAGACTTGATTTTTTTCGTAATTGCTATACAGAGGATAGAGAGAATCCTTTAGTATCTCCCTTATTTGGAGACCTTTCAAAACTGCCGCCCTCGCTGATTTTTGTTGGTGAAGATGAAATAATGCTGGATGACTCTGTAAGACTCAATGATAAGCTTCAGCGATACAACTGTAAAAGTGAGCTTATCGTAGCTCCTCACATGTGGCATGGTTATGTCCTTTATGATCTAAAGGAAAATAAAAGTGATTTTAATAAAATGAATTTATTCTTAGAGAGAGTTCTCCATGAGAAAAAAAAGCTTAAGTGGATGAGACTGGACAATGCAGCAAAGATATATCCTGCAGCAAAAAGGCGGAATTGGAACAATGTATTTCGTCTTTCTATGACCTTGAAGGATAAGGTGGAGGAGGATATTCTTCAGCTATCTCTAGAGATTACCATAAGACGATTTCCTTCCATAGCCGTTAGGCTTAGAAGAGGAATGTTTTGGTACTATTTAGAGCAGATACCCCATGGGCCTGAGGTTGTTAAGGATAAGAGCTATCCTCTATCGAGAATGCCCTTTGATGATATAAGAAAATGTGCCTTTAGAGTGCTCTATTATGAAAATAGGATTGCTGTTGAATTCTTTCATGCTCTCACTGATGGCACTGGAGGTATGATATTTCTAAAAAGCCTTGTGGCTGAATACATATCTAGGAAATATCATAAGGAAATTCCAAGTACCTATGGAATATTGGATAGATATGAGCCCCCCAAGGAGGAGGAGCTAGAGGACAGCTTTTTGAAAAACTACGGAAAGGTAAGCATGAGCAGAAAAGAGTCTACGGCTTATCGTCTATCCGGAACACCTGAAGCTGACGGCTTTCTAAATAATATAACCTGTATGTTTAAGGTTACGGAGGTTTTGGCGCAGTCTAAGGCCTATGGCGTAACCCTTACGGAATTTATAGCTGCAGTGATGATCATGTCCATAATGGAGATTCAGAAAAAGAAGATAATATCACCAAAAAGACTGAAGCCTGTGAAGGTATTAATACCAGTGAATCTCAGAAAGCTTTTCAAAAGTGAAACCTTAAGAAATTTTGTGCTCTACGTTACCCCAGGGATAAATCCTAAGATGGGAAGCTATACCCTAGAAGAAGTCTGCAAAGCAGTTCATCATCAAATGGGGGTGGAGCTTAATCAGAAGCATATGAGGGCAAGGATGACCACCAATGTGAAAAGTGAAAAGAAGGTGATTTTAAAGGTCATGCCTCTTTTCGTAAAGAACTTTGCCATGAAGCTTGTGTATGATGCAGTGGGAGAGAAGAAGTCCTGCCTCAGCATATCTAATCTTGGTGCAATAACCCTCCCGGAGGAAATGAAGGAGTATGTAAAAAGAATGGATTTTGTCCTTGGAGTTCAGGCAACGAATCCAAATAATTGTGGTGTTTTATCTTATGGAGATATTCTCTATATTAATTTTATTAGAAATATTAAGGAACCAGAGCTGGAGTCTACCTTCTGCAGGATAATGAAGGAGCTGGGTTTATGGATAAAAGTAGAAAGTAATCAGAGGTGAGACTATGTACTGTGTAAAATGCGGTGTAGAGCTATCTAATAATGAAAAAAGCTGTCCTTTGTGTGGTACTTCAGTGTATCATCCTGAGATAAAGGAGGAAAAGGGTAATAGTCCCTATCCTCCCTTTGAAGAGACAGTGGAAAGGGTCAGCCCTTCTGGAATGCTATTTATCATAACTGTTTTATTTATTCTGCCACTTATAATAACTCTTTTGGCAGATTTAAGCCTTAATAGAGCTATCACCTGGTCTGGCTATGTAGCGGGAGCCATTACTTTAACCTATATTGTAGCTGTATTACCTTATTGGTTTCCAAAGCCCAATCCTGTGATATTTGTAGCTATAGATTTCATAGTTATTGGAGTATTTCTTCTCTATATAAACCTTGAAACCGGGGGCAGATGGTTCCTATCCTTTGCCCTTCCTGTAACAGCAGGAGCTATGATAATAACAACTTCAGTAATTGCTCTTATAAGATATGTGAGAAAGGGGTATTTTTTCATCATAGGAGGGGCATTTATTCTAACAGGAGCCTTTACGGTCCTTATTGAGTTTTTACTTAATATTACCTTTAACCTTAGGTATAGGCTTATTTGGTCCTATTATCCTCTTATAGTCTTGGCTCTCATAGGAATAGCTTTAATTGTAATAGGCTGTAGTAAAAGTCTAAGAGAGTCTTTATACAAAAAGTTTTTTATATGATTGGAGGTTAACAAATGGAGTTTAATTTAGCTTTCCCACAGTACTTTTGGATACTTTTTGCTGTAGCTGCTCTTATCAGCTCAATAGGTTTTTATAAATTTGTGTATTTTATATCCTTAGGCTATGGTTTTTCTATTACCGGTCTTGGTTTAATTATGATTTTTTTGTATCGTGATTCTATAACTCTTTTAGGTGTGCTGCAGTGTGCTCTCTTGGTCTTCTACGGCTGCAGACTTGGAGGATATCTCCTAAAGAGGGAGCTTAAGAGTGCTTCCTACAGAAATACTATGAAGAATGAGATTGAAAGTGGAGACGATATGAAGCTTATGGCTAAGCTTTCTATCTGGATAACCTGCGCACTTTTATATGTGCTGCAGGTGTCACCGATATTTTATCGTTTGTCCTCTTTTGCAAAGGATGATCTTCTGTCTTACATTGGACTAGCTGTAATGGCTTTTGGCATAACCATCGAGTCCATAGCAGATTATCAAAAATCTAAGGCAAAAGAAAAGAACCCTAAACGCTTTTGCGATAAAGGACTCTTTAAGGTGGTTCGCTGTCCTAACTATTTAGGAGAGGTTATTTTTTGGACAGGCGTACTGCTAACTGGTGCTACTAGTCTTCAGGGAATTATGCAGTGGATCTGTGCTATTACAGGCTATTTAGCCATAGTATACATCATGTTCGGTGGTGCTAGGAGGCTAGAGCTTCGTCAGAATAAGAATTATGGTAATTATATAGAATATCAGGAATACGTAAGAAAAACTCCTATTCTTCTGCCTCTTATACCCCTCCATAGTGTTGCTCATTGGGAATGGCTTAAGGGGTAGTGAAAATTTTTATGGAATAGTCCATGAGCTCTCGTTCACTGGTGATTTCACTGGGATAAGGATAGTTCATGGCTATTTTTTCGAATTTTCTCCTAATATCTTCTGCCTTCTTCTCGTTATTTTCTGCCAGTAGTGCATAAGCATACTGTGTTCTGAGGATAGAAGGGAAGTTTTTCATGGCCTTCATTAATTGCTTTTCATTTTTGCCCAGGATATTAGCTAGTACCTCTGGACGGTTTTCTGAAATCAGCTCGCAATAAAGCCTGTCTATCATCATTAGACTGCGGTGAAGTCCTAATATACCAGTGTCCATTTTCATAAGCTTTTCCATGGTTTCATCAGCAGCTGCAAAGTCCATGGAGTCCATGAGCCTGTTGCAAGCAAAAACTCCTAAAGAAGCAACCATGCTGTTTTTCATGTCATCCTCTGAAGGTATTATAAACCATTCTTCAGGCATGTCCTTAAGTCGTATTCCTTTTGTAATCTGCTCATTGATTTTCATCTGGATATAGAAGGCTCTCAGTGCCTCTGGATTCTTACCCATAGATATGGCGTTATAGCCGTCATTATCTACAGTGCCTAAGCGAAGAGGTATTCCATTCATCAGAGCAAAGGCGACCCCGATTATGGCAACCATGATAAAGAATATGGATATGCTTCCTTCCTTGGGGGATATAAAATATAGGCCTCCAA
>JAEXSY010000105.1 GCA_023440105.1 Bacillota bacterium | reverse complement strand
CTGTTCCATCGTGGTTCATTTTTCTTCCAGCTTTGCAGACCGGGACGCCATCTTTACCGATGGTAAAGTCATTTTTATATTTAAGCTTAATGCCACGCTTTTCATTCAAGTCAATAAAAGGCACAATGCCGTTTTCCTTGCAATACTGATAAATGGGCATGGCATCATGGGCTGAATCCAGAATCAGCTTATTAACATGATAATCAGGGAAGAAAGATTTCATAGAAAAATAAGCATACAAGAAGCCATGGGAATCATGTCTCGAAGCTGGCCCAAGCATCGGAAAGATAGGCAGGCTGCTTTCTGAGTCAGATGCAACAAGCATGTATAAATCGTAGCCGTGATAAAAACAATTACGAGATGAATCCCAGCCAACATCACAATCTGGTTGTGAGAAATAGCGATCACAGCTACAGTTATTTATACCTTTAGAAGCACAGTCACATACGCGATGTTTACGCTCACGAGCGGAGGTGACAACAGGCATACCATCGCCTGCGATGGATAAATTCTCAGGATCTATTAGACCTTTGCTTACAGAAACATCCAAGACCTCCTTCTTAAACAAATCAAGAAGGGAAGAAAAAGGAGTGTCTGTAGAAGGAGGTGCTTCCTGTAGCTTTTTTAAAAGCTGTTCCACCGTGAGTTTCTCAACTGAATCGGCTTTCTGGTTCTTACCCTTAGGCTTTTTGACGGAAATCTTTTGCGGACGCAAATGAGGGGAAAAGTTATCATCATCGGAATCCCAAAGTCGATTAAAAAAATCGTAAAAAGTACCTACACCCGGGGTATCCCCAACGGGGAAACCGCTCAAGATGGCATAAAGAGGGTTGATTTTTAGCTGAGCAGACCAATCGGTAATGGATGTCACTTTGAACTCGATGGAAAGTAGATAAGACCGATACATGCATGAAGGAGTGCGGGGTTTGGGACCGAAGACCGAATACTTATCTTTCATATAAGTATCGGTATAGGAAAGATCGAGCATCCAGAAGTGCTCTATGATATCCCAGGTACTGCGTGCGATGGAATCATGGTCTGGATAATATTTGCGAAGATTTTCAACAACAAAGTATTGATAGGCGGCATGGCCGCCGGTATTAACAGGTAACAAGTAAATCGCCTCCGATCGAAAAAATATACCTTGTAATAGGGGCGCTACGCGCCGCATTTTTTCGATAGTTTGTCAAGACTTTTTGACAAAAAAGTGGGGGATTTTATAAAAAAGGAATCTGAAAGCCACATAAAGTAAGGCTTAGAGATTCCGAGAGTATATTAGGCTTAATAGGAGGAGAAAATTTTGAGCTACAAATTATTAATAATAAATCCAGGATCAACTTCAACAAAAATAGCCGTATATGAGGACGAGAATCCAATTCTTATAGAAACTATAAGACACAGTACTGAAGAAATAAATAAATATCCAAGTATTTATTCACAACTGGATTTTAGAAAAGAAATAATAGTTAGTGTGTTACAGGATAAAGGAATAAAGATAAGTGAGCTTGATGGTATCGTAGGAAGAGGGGGACTTTTAAAGCCTATGGTAAGTGGTACGTACACTGTTAATGAGGCAATGCTTGAGGATTTAAAAATAGGTTATCAGGGACAGCATGCTTCTAATTTAGGTGGTTTACTTGCCAAAGAGATTTCAGGAGATTATAATCTCCCTTCTTATATTGTGGATCCTGTAGTAGTGGATGAGCTAGATGAGGTTGCTAGAGTATCAGGCATACCAGAGATAAACAGAATAAGTATATTCCATGCATTAAATCAAAAGGCTGTAGCCAAAAGATATGCAAGAGAAATGGGAACGCCTTATGAGGAATTAAATTTAATCGTCGCCCATTTAGGGGGAGGAGTATCTGTGGGGGCTCATCATAAGGGAAGAATAATAGATGTTAACAATGCTTTAGATGGAGACGGACCATTTTCACCTGAAAGAGCTGGAAGCCTACCCACAGGAGATTTAGTAAAGCTGTGCTTCAGTGGGAAATATACCGAGGAAGAGATACTAAAAAAACTTTGTGGCAAAGGTGGATTTGTGGCTTATTTAGGCACCAATGATGCCAGAGAAGTAGAGGCTGCTTCAAAAGAAGGAGATGAAAAGGCAGCTCTTATATTTGAGGGATTCTGCTATCAGGTAGCGAAAGCTATAGGAGAATGCTCAGCGGTTTTAAAGGGTAAAGTTGATGCAATTATATTTACAGGAGGCATAGCTTATGGAAAAACTATAGTAGAGAAGATAAGTGAAAGAACCTCATGGATTGCACCAATAGTAGTATATCCTGGAGAAGATGAGATGCTCGCCCTAGCTCAAGGTGGACTTAGAGTGTTAAAGAGAGAGGAAAAAGCTAAGGAATATAAATAAGAATAAAAAAGTAGATTAGGAAATTCATGTATATTTTATATAAAAGTTAATAACGTAAGTAAACAGATATAGCAGAAATAAATCCTCACTGCTCCATAATACTAAAAGCACATAAAGAACACATTTAAAATTAAATAACCATAACCTCTCTGTTATATCTGTTTATTATATAAATATTGTAAGGTAGTGTATTAAAGGGTGGTGAATTCATGATAGAAAAAGAAGCAATTGTAGTGAGCAAAAAAGGATTACAGGCAAGGCAAGTTTCAAAATTAATAAAGAAGGCAATGTCTTTTAAATCTAATATAGCTATTACTTATAATGGAAAGAAAGCTGATGCTAAAAGCTTAATTGATGTTCTTGCTTTAAATGTTCCAAATGGAGTAACAATAACTATTTCAGCATTCGGTGACGATGAAGTATTGGCTGTATATGAATTATGGAAGCTTGTTATATCATTAGAATAAACAAAAGAAAAGGATTTTACTAGTATGAGAGTGTACTAGTATTAGTTACAGGATTATTTTGTACAAAGTAAGAGTAATTTTGGAGGAAATGATTATGTCCTGTATTTTAGGTATTGATATAGGAAGCAGCGCTACCAAGGCTGTTTTATTCAAGGAGGGTATGCTTATAGGTGCCCAAAAGGTTACAGTAAGTGATAATGTTGCTTCAGCCTACGGTGCTTTTGGAAAACTCTTAAAGGAATGTGGTACATCAACAGGAGAGGTGGATAAAGTGGTTCTTACTGGTGTAGGAGCCTCGAGCTTTAAGGAAGGCTTTTTTAACTATCCGACCACCTTTTCAGGAGAATTAAGAGCTATTGGGCTGGGAGGAAAGTATTTAACTGGGCTTGATAAAGCTCTTGTGGTAAACATGGGGACTGGCACTGCTTTTATAA
>JAEXSY010000076.1 GCA_023440105.1 Bacillota bacterium | reverse complement strand
GTCCCTAGAGGAAGCAATATCCTCTCTTATGGATTACTCTGAACGGTTCAAGCATACAAATCCCTTTACCCCTATAGAATATGAGATAGAGGAAGAATGCCCATTAATTGGAGAAACCATCGGAAGCTCACAGTTCTGGCAAAACACAGGCGGCACCATAGTAGGGATAAAACGAAAGGATACCCTCATCATTTCTCCAGGCCCTTATGCTGATTTTCGTGCCAATGATACATTGATAATAATAGGTGACATTAATATTTACGAAAGAGTAGAACACTTCTGTAAATAATATAAGTCATATTTTTGGTGACAGGCACCAAAAATATGACTTATTTAATTTATGTGAAAACCTCGGCTTAAAAGCGGTCTCCATGAATATTCATCTGAATGTGCTTCCTTAGATAGTATTTCACAATAATAAAGGACTGAATTATCCTTGATAGAAATAACTGCTATTACATTTTTTGAGCCTTTAGCTTCATCCTCCATAATAAACTCATTCTCTATCCAACTAAAATATAACTTATCCTCATATACTAAAATGTCCACATTACCAGAGGCATAAAGCTTTCCATATTCTCTCAAGACTTTTCTTATGGAAAAGTTTGTGATTATATTATAATCCTTGTCCAAACACATTATATTATTGTCAATATCTATTAAATAAATATTATCTCCATATTCTCTGATACCTACAATATTTGTATGAGAAAAATAATTACTGGCATTACTTGAGGATTCTCCACTGTCTCTCTTTGAATATTTAATTTCCTCTAGCTCCTTCTGTAATATCTTATACTTGTAAAATCCTATACCACCGTTTCTGCCATTGGCTAAGATTTTATTTCCTTTGAAAAATATATTTCCCTTTTCTGATACAGTGTATATCTCAGAGGGATCTATATCATTAATTATCTCATTTTCTTCTATCTTTTCCCCAGTGTTTAATTCATAGATCAAAAGCTTAAGGCTTTGCCTTTGTTGATCATAATCTTCACCGGTGTAATATGTGTTGTTTATTAAGGCATAGAGCTTGTCTTCTATAATTACTGCTCCATCGATACTAAAAAATCCACCATTAGTGCTATCAAAACTATCTCCTATATTTTTCACTATCTTTCCGTTACTTTTATTCCTTATTATTACCTTGTGAGTATAAACACTCTCATAATTGAAGGTATCACTTTCGTTGCTAAGGATAGATAGTGCCTGGAAGTCATTATTCTCTAGAGTCTTAAAACTTCCAAAGGGAATTTTTTCCCCTCTAGCTAGTTCTTTATAGTTTTTATCTATAAAATCATAGATGTAGCCATTGGTGTAACTATATTTTCCTTTCGTTAATCCCTCTTTATTAAAACTAATTTCTAATCTTCTATAGCTATCTATATTCTGGTTTAGTCTTAATTCAACATCACCAAGATTATTTATATCTCCATATTCATTAACAAGGCTTATATTCATATCAGTATGTAACCTGTAGTAAATTAGAAATCCAAAAAAGGTGGTTAATGATAGTACTACCAATATAAAAAAAGAATATCTTTTCATATTATATCCTCACCTTTCTTAGAAGCTTTACCAGCAACTTTATCAGTTAAATAAACAGCTGCAGAAAAAATCACTAAAAAAATTACTATTAATACAAGCCTTCTTTCCTGATAATATAAAAAATCATTTTCATACAGCCAAAACCCTAAGACTCCCAATAAAGGGTAGGCTAGTATAGTGGTGGTCATAAGTATATAGCTTTTATGGATTTTTGCTATGGTGGCCAGGAATGTGAGAGCTATAGATGCCAATACTCCAGCTATTATAATGTACCTGCTTGCATAAATTACTGGCAGAGCGAAGCGACCTCCAAAGTAAAGTATGCTATATTGCATTATCCCCTCATTTTTCACTCCATTTATAGCTAAATAATCTATTCCACTTAATAATATAAAATAACCTCCAAAAAAAGATATATAACCTAAAAAAGCTATCAATAATCTAATGGTATATAATATCCTTCTTTCCTTTAACTCTGCAAAAGATGTTCTATAATTTTCCCTACTATCTTTCTTGCCTTTACGCCATAGTATTACTGAAGCTACTGCAGCAATAATCAAGAGAATTCCTAAGCCAATATATAAGCTCTTTATAGTAAATAAACTTCTAAATATATAAGATTCATAGGACATTTGTTGATAATAGTCCATGCCATAGCTTGTAGCCATCACTTCCTGATCAATAGAGAAAAAGAGATACAGCTCCAGAGCAACAGCAGAAAAATATAATATAAGTGAAAGTAAATATATCCAAGAAACCCTTTTCCCCTCTTCATATAACATCGTCACAATAGCACCTGATGCCTTATTCTTTTTAACTTTTATTCTTTTCCTTATTGTTATTTCTGGCAGCTCTTCATCTCCACCATAACTCAGTACCACATCATCTTCTATCATGTTGCTCCTAAATCCTCCAATCTTCCACCATGTTTATCCTTAATTGTATTTTACTGTTATTAACGATTTCGGTCAAACACTATTATCATAATATTCAAAAATGTTATCAGGCTAAAAGTCCTGGATATTTATTATTCGTTTATTTCAACGGGTAATAGAAACTTTTATAAATATTAATAATATGTTCATTTATCGAAATTTATTAAACAATCAAGGATTTGTATAGGATTTCTTATTTTAAATCAATAATTTAACTCTTCATAATAATCAATTTGTTAATATAACACAATTTTAGTACCAAATTTTATATAAATCAAATTTTTCAAAGAAACAACTTTATGGTAAAATCAAGTTGTAGCTTCACTCTTTAGCTACAAAAAATATACAAAGCACCTGATTCTTAACATAATAATAGTTACAAAGACTATAACCCTTTATTAGGTGTAAAAATAAAGGAGGATATATGCTAGAACTGAAAAATTTAACGAAAAAATTTAAGTCCAATACCATTCTTAATGGTATTAATCTAAAAATCAATGAAGGTGAGCTTGTAGTTCTCATCGGTCCTAGTGGCTGTGGAAAAACCACCACCTTAAAGATGATTAACAAGCTGATATTACCTACCTCAGGTGAAATTCTTCTAAAAGGTAAAAACATTCTAAAGGAAGAAACCATTACTCTAAGGAGAAATATGGGATATGTTATCCAGCAAACAGGATTATTTCCTCATATGACCGTTGCTGAAAATATAGGTCTTATACCTCATATCCAAAAATGGGATAATTCAAAGCTCATTAACAGAGTTGAAGAGCTTTTAAACATGGTTGGCATGGATCCAAAGGAATATATGAACAGATATCCTTCGGAGCTCAGTGGTGGACAGCAGCAGAGGATTGGAGTTGCTAGAGCCTTTGCAACGAATCCAGATATAATTCTCATGGATGAACCCTTTAGTGCCTTAGATCCAATCACTAGAAATCAGCTGCAGGACGAGCTTTATTCTCTGCAGCAGGAGCTGAAGAAAACTATAATATTTGTCACCCATGACATGGAGGAAGCCTTAAGATTAGGTGATAGAATATGTATTATGAAGGACGGTAACGTCATACAGTATGATACACCTGAAGTAATATTAAAAAATCCTGCCGATTCTTTTGTAGAAGGCTTTGTTGGGAAAAATAAAATTTGGAGCCAGCCAGAGCTTATTAAGGCTTCAGATATAATGATTAGCGACCCTGTCACCTCCCTTGGAAGCAAAAATATGATTCAAGGCTTTGCCCAGATGAGGAATAACAAGGTTGATAGTCTCTTAATAATAAACAAGGATAGAAAGCTTCTTGGAATAGTTACCCTTAAGGAGATAAGAAGGAATGAATCAAAGGAGCTTAAGCTCCAAGATATAATGACTGTGCCAGAAACTCTAGCACCGGAAAGTACCCTCATTGATATTCTAAACTTATTAAATGAAAAGAAGCTTAATTATATACCAATCACCAACAGCGATGGAATACTTCTTGGTCTTATTACTAAAAACACAGTTTTATCAGTAATGTCCAGTCAGTATATCGATCAGGAGGTGATGTAATAGTGGAGTATATCAAGGGATTTTTAGACTTTTTATCTTCTAGAAACGATGAAATACTTAAGCTTGCACTAGAGCATATAGAGCTCACCCTTTATGCAGTATTATTTTCAATATTAATTGGCGTTCCCTTAGGTATATTAATTACTAGGGTCAAAAAGCTCTCATCTCCAATACTTGCCCTAGCTAGTATTGTTCAGGCAATTCCAAGCCTTGCACTCTTAGGCTTTATGATACCTATACTAGGAATAGGAAGTCCTCCTGCTATCGTAATGGTATTTTTATATTCACTACTGCCTATTATAAAAAACACCTATACTGGTTTAATAAATATAAATCCAGATACCCTTGAAGCTGCACGAGGCATGGGTTTAACTAATGGACAGATTCTTCGAATGATTCAATTTCCATTAGCTATGCCGGTCATAATGACAGGTATAAGAATATCCGCTGTTACGGCTGTTGGACTCATGACCATAGCTGCCTTCATCGGTGCAGGCGGTCTTGGATATATGGTGTTTTCTGGCGTTCAAACAGTTAATAATTATATGATTTTAGCTGGTGCTATACCAGCCTGTATATTGGCCTTGCTAATGGACTTCATCATAGGTAAGATCGAAATTCTTGTAACACCAAAGGGCATTAAAACTGCTGATGGCAAAATTAAGGTTGGGAAGGGAAATAAAACTCCCTTCCAGAAGAGCCCTGCTGTTAAGTTTGCACCAGTGATAATTATATTAGCGGTAATAACCACCTCTGTTAATGCATTAAGCAAGGATAAAGCTACTATAACCGTAGGTTCCATGAACTTTAATGAACAACTTGTGCTCGGACATATGGTATCTACTCTCATTGAAGAAAATACAGATCTTACTGTGGATAGAAAGCTGAATCTTGGAGGAAGTAACGTCGTTCTTGGCTCTATGAAAACTGGTGAATTAGATATTTATATTGAATACACTGGTACGGCATTTGTAAATATAATGGGAAAGGAAGCAATAAGCGACTCTGAGGAAACCTATAGACAGGCTAAGGAATACTACGAAAGTAACTTTGGCCTTACCTGGCTAGAGCCTCTAGGCTTCAATAACACCTATACCCTGGCGGTATCTAAGGAGCTAGCAGAAAAACATGGGCTTACTACCTTTTCTGATCTAGCTAAAATATCACCAGCCTTAAGACTTGCCTGTACAATAGTATTTTCAACAAGAGAGGATGGACTTATAGGACTGCAAAAGCATTATGATATGAATTTTGCTAAAGTGGACACCGTAGATGGCGGCTTAAGATACAGCTCCATAGATAATGATCAAAGTGATGTAATAGATGCCTTTTCTACCGATGGCCTATTAAAAGCCTTTAATCTTCATGTTCTTGAGGATGACTTAAATCTATTTCCTCCCTATGATGCTGCACCGGTAGTGAGGATGGACACT
>JAEXSY010000074.1 GCA_023440105.1 Bacillota bacterium | reverse complement strand
GGCCATGAGCTCCATGGCACTGGTTATCTTCATCGTTGCTTCTGTAGATTTTATACGGCTTCTTAAAACCTGCATTCCCTGTGACATTATTATTCACCCCGCAGCTTATACTCAGCTAAGTAATCGCTTATAGCCTTTTTTAAATCTCCAGAAAGCCTATCACTTAAGGCCTTTTCTCTTTCAATCTCCTCTAAAAGCTCCTGATGGTTTTCTCTAAAATATCTATGAAGGCCTTTTTCAAAGTCCCTTATCTCCTCAACCGGTATATCCCTAAGCAAGCCTTCCTTAGCAGTAAATAAAGAAATAACCTGTTCTGCTAGAGAAAGGGCAGAGTATTGATTCTGCTTTAAAAGCTCTGTAAGCCTTGCTCCTTTGTCTATAACAGCCTTTGTAGCTTCATCTAGATCACTACCAAACTGTGTAAAGGCTAGAAGCTCATTATACTGGGCAAGCTCCAGCTTTAAGGAGCCAGACACCTGTTTCATAGCCTTAGTTTGGGCTGCACTTCCTACTCTTGAAACGCTGAGACCTGCATCTACCGCAGGACGTATACCGGCATTAAAGAGCTCTGTTTGAAGGAATATCTGACCATCAGTTATGGATATAACATTGGTGGGTATGTAGGCTGAAATATCTCCTGCCTGTGTTTCTATGAGAGGCAGAGCTGTCATAGAGCCTCCTCCTAGGGAGTCATCAAGCGTTGCGGCTCTTTCTAAAAGTCTTGAATGAAGATAGAATACATCACCAGGATAGGCTTCTCTCCCTGGTGGTCTTCTTATAAGTAGAGAAATGGTACGATAAGCCACAGCATGCTTACTTAAATCATCATAAACTATCAGCACATCCTTACCTTGCTCCATCCACTCTTCCCCTATGGCACAGCCAGTATAGGGGGCTATGTACTGAAGCGCAGCCAGCTCAGAGGCTCTAGCAGAAACCACTGTAGTATATTCCATGGCTCCATGATGGCGGAGCTTTTCAACAATCTGTGCCACGGTGCTTGCCTTCTGGCCTATGGCTACATAAATGCAGTTAACCTGCTTCCCCTTTTGATTTATAATAGCATCTATGGCTATTGCTGTTTTGCCCGTTTGTCTGTCTCCTATGATTAGCTCTCTTTGGCCTTTTCCTATGGGAATCATGGAATCTATTATCTTTAAGCCTGTCATTAAGGGCTGATGGACAGACTTACGGGTCATAACTCCTGGAGCAACTCTTTCCACAGGTCTTGTAGTAGTACTCTTTATCTCTGGTCCTCCATCTATAGGAATACCTAAGGCATTTACCACCCTTCCCAGAAGCTCATCTCCAACGGCTACCTCTACCACCTTATGGGTAAGCCTTACCTCATCACCTTCTCTTATATTATCATCAGAGCCCAGGAGAACAGCCCCCACGTGACCTTCTTCAAGATTCAAAACCATTCCATAGGTGTCATGGGGAAATAGTAATAGCTCCCCTGCCATGGCCTTTTCTAAGCCATGAATCAAGGCTATGCCATCAGCAAGGCTTATTACAGTACCAACCTCCGCAATGTCCAAGGTTTTATTGTAGCTCTTAATTTGAGCCTGAATTACTTTGCTTATCTCTTCTGCTTTAAGTTTCAATTGCTTTCACCCCAATTTTACTATAGTACCACCTTCGTAACCCTCTCCTTAATAGCATCAAGCTTACTGAGAACGGTATTATCTAAAACCTTATCTTTAATCTTTACTCTAATCCCTGCAATATAGGAGCTATCTACTATGGCCTTGATCTCAATATCAGTGCCGAGCTTTTTCTCTAAAAGCTTTTTTATTTCTTTAAGCTCTCCTCTACTTAGCTCCACAGCAGATGTAACTTCAGCTACTTCAACGCCCAACTTCTCATTTGCCTTATTTATAAATTCCTCACATATTTCCCCTAGATAGGAAAATCTATTTTTGTCTACGAGAAGCTCTATAAAATTCATTATATATCCATCAAAGGAAAAAACCCTGCGGAGTATCTCTTTTTTATCTTCTTTTGATATCCACGGAATCTCCATAACCCTTATAAGCTCCTGATCTTTATCCATGTGCTCATAAAGGCTCTGAAGCTCTTCCTTGTAATCCTTTATGGAATCATTTTCCTCTGCTATATTAAAGAGGGCTTCTCCATAGTTCTTTGCGATTATGCTCCCCATACTCCTCCACCTGCCTCATGGATGAAATCATGAATAAATTTACGATGAGCCTTTTCATCCACTTCCTTTTCAATTATCTCCTTTGCTGCAGCTAAGGCTATAACTCCCATCTGCACCTTCATGCTCTCTACGGCTTCTTTCTTCTCCAGATCTATTTCCTTCCTTGCTTTCTCTAAAAGCTCTTCTGATTTTTTTCTAGCTTCAGTAAGTATCCTATCAGCTTCCGCTCTAGCATCGGCTTCTGCAAGCTCCAAAATCTCACCTGCCTGCTTCTTGGCCTTCATGAGCTCTTCTTTAGATTCCTTAAAAAGGCTCTGGCTCTCTTGATTTCTACCCTCTGCCTGCTGAAGCTGAGCTTTTATATATTCCTGACGCTTATCTAAATAATCCTTTAAAATACTCCAGAAGTATTTCTTTGCTATGAGCACAATTAAAAAGGTTGATATGAGCACCAGTAAAGCATCTACTATGTTGAGCCGCAAATAATTTTCTATATTAATCATAGAAGAAACCTCCTTGCTAAAAAGAATCTAGCCATTCAAGAATATTAATATCAAGGCAATAACCAGGGCGTAAATACCGGTGGTTTCAGCTAGAGCTATACCTAGAACCATCATGGCACGAATCTGACCCGCTGCCTCTGGATTTCTTCCTACAGCCTCACAGGCCTTGCTGGCTGCTATACCCTGACCTATTCCAGGTCCTAAGCCACCTATCATTGCTATCCCTGCACCAAGGAGTGCAAGACCAGATACAAAATATTGATTAAAATCCACTTAAAATTCCTCCTTACACAATTAAAATATTTATTTTTAAATAAGCTTCCTTAGCTTTACCTTCTAATCGTCTAAAACCTCTGACAGGAAGAAGGAAGTGAGCATAAAGAAGATGTAGGTCTGCATAAAAGCAGTGAAAACATCAAAATAAAGATGTAAAAAAGGTGTTACCGCAAAGGCTAAAATACCGAAGGGCATTATAGCTTTTATCATATTGTAGAGGAGAGCTATGATAATAGTTCCCCCAAGGAGATTTCCAAATAAACGAAGGGTCAAGGATACAGGCAGAGCTAAATCTCCTATGACGTTAAGTGGAAAGAGCAGCGGTATAGGCTCAGCCAGAGACTTGAGCTTACCTTTAACCCCATGGAGCTTAATATCCGTTCCATGGATGAGTATAACCATAATCAGAGCTAGGGTCAGATTCAAGGTGAGATTGGAGGTGGGTGGCTGAAGACCAAGAAGACCCATGAGACAGCTGATAACCATGCATATCATGATCGTTCCATAAAAGGGCAGATATCTCCAGGTCCTTTCATTTAAATTAGCTCCAATAACTCCTTTTGCTAGATTTCCTATGTTTTCAAAGACTAAAACTGCTCCTTCTGGCTCCTTAGTAGGGTCGGCAGCTCTAATTTTCTTTCCTCCCCAAGTTAAAAAAACACCTACAAAAATAAGCACTCCAAACCAGATTAATATGCTCTGGTGAATCAAAAAGCTAAAACCTCCAATGGTAATTAATATACCCTCCATGATTAAGCAGCCCTCCTGATCTTCCACTGGGCTCCATAGATGATAAAGTTAAGAATTATAAAGCCTACTAACAGTGATATTACGTTGATCCCCTTGATAATAGACCAAGATACCACAAAGCCATAAAAGACAAGCCTTATGATATAAAGCACTGCTGCTATAGCTCCTGGTCTAGT
>JAEXSY010000073.1 GCA_023440105.1 Bacillota bacterium | reverse complement strand
TCATATACCAACCCGCTTCTAGGATTTGGCTTAACTCCTCCCAGCTCTACATACTCCAGTCCCTCTTCCTTTAAAGAATTAAGGACAGCATCTAACACTCCATTTCTCTTTACAGAGCCCCCACCATAATGAACCAGAACCTTAGAACCTCCAAAGCGCTTTACGAGCCTACCAGTTTTCTTCTCACTTTCTCTACCAAAGGCAAAATAGGTTGGTGCATAAAAATTAAAATTATCCATGAATACCTCCTAAATATATAATGATATTTTAACAAGAAACCGTTTTCTAAGAGATTTCACATTCTCTGCTTATACTATACCATAAGATGGTAATTATAATATATTAAATGTCTTTAAATATTCATAAATACCATATAGAAGCTAAATCCTAAAGCAATTGCTAGAGGAATAGCTTCTATATAGTTTTAGTTAAAAATCCTTACAAGGAGTATACCTCAAGTCCCTCCCTCTCCTTAACTTCTTTATAAGCTTTAGTAGCAGCTACTAACGCCCTTAAGGTATCTAGGGTGGTGATTACTCCTATATTTTTTTCCACGGCAGCCCTTCTTATTATGAATCCATCTCTCTGTGAGTTATTTCCTTTGGTAGGTGTATTGATTACCAGATCTACTCCTAGATTACTTATGATATTTAATATATTGGGCTCCTCTTCTCCAAGTCTTCTTACAGCTTCATTTGGGACTCCAATAGAGGTCAGGTAAGCAGAAGTACCTTTGGTGCTAATAAAGGTATAGCCTAAAGCTTGAAGCTCCTTTGCAATCTCTCCAAATTCCTCTTTATCATTGTCATTTATCGTAGCTAAAATTTTCATAGTCCTAAACTTTAGTCCCATCTTAGCAGCCATGAAGCCTTTGTACATGGCCTCATTTATAGTCCTTCCTACTCCCAGCACCTCTCCCGTGGATCTCATCTCTGGGCCTAAGGAAACCTCAACTCTAGGGAGTTTTTCTGTGGAGAATACCGGTACCTTTACTGCAATCAGCTCTGGTTCTTTATATATATCCACTCCATAGCCTAAATCTCTGAGCTTTTCACCAAGCATTATCCTTGTGGCAAGCTCCACTATAGGAACTCCGCTTACTTTACTTATATATGGTACTGTTCTTGAAGCTCTTGGATTAACCTCTATTACATAGAGCTCTCCCTTATATTCTATAAACTGAATATTGATCATTCCCTTTATACCTATGGTCAGGGCAAGCTTTTTAGTATAATTAAGTATACTTTCTTTTATTTCTTTGGAAATACTCTGGCTGGGATACATGGTTATGCTGTCTCCTGAGTGTACTCCCGCTCTTTCTAGGTGCTCCATAATCCCAGGTATCAGTATATCCTCTCCATCACAGATGGCATCTACCTCCAGCTCTCTTCCCATGAGATATTTATCTATGAGGACAGGATTCTTCTTATCCTTAAGAAGGGCCTTTTCTAAGTAATAGCCAAGTTGCTCCCTAGTATAGGTAATTTCCATCCCCTGTCCTCCCAAGACATAGGAGGGTCTCACCAAAACAGGATAGCCTAATTCCTCAGCCCTTTGAAGCCCTTCCTCCATAGTCCATACTCCTATCCCCTTAGGTCTTGGGATATTCAGCCTTTCTAAAAGAGCTTCAAATCTTTCTCTATCCTCAGCTTCATCTATCTGAGAAAAGCTTGTACCTAGTATTCTAATCCCTCTTTCCTCAAGAAAGGAGGCCAGCTTTATGGATGTTTGTCCGCCAAACTGAAGGATTACTCCCTGAGGCTTTTCCTTATCAACTATATTTAATATCTCCTCCTCTGTGAGAGGTTCGAAATAAAGCTTATCAGAGATATCAAAATCAGTACTCACTGTTTCAGGATTACTATTAACTATTATGGTTTCATATCCAAGCTTTTTTAAGGCCTTAACAGCATGGACAGAAGCATAGTCAAATTCTATTCCCTGACCTATTCTTATAGGTCCAGAGCCTATTACTATTACCTTTTCCCTATTGCTAACCACCGATTCATCCAGGGTGTTATAGGTAGAATAATAATATGGGGTTTCTGCCTCAAATTCCCCTCCACAGGTATCAACCATATTATATACAGGATATATCTTCATTGCTTTTCTCAGCTGGTATATCTCATCTGGGCTTATTCCCATGAGGCTACCAATACCCTTATCGGAAAAGCCCATTTTCTTTAAGCTATAGAGAGTATCATAGCTCAATTCCTTTATGGTAAGCTTCTTCACTTCCTCCTCTTTGTTTATAATATTTTTCAGCTTTCTCACAAAGAAGCTATCTATCCCTGTTATATTACAAAGCATTTCTTCTCTATAGCCTCTTCTTATGAGCTCTGCTATAGCAAATATCCTCTCATCATCAGGAGACATCACTCTCTCTTTAAGCTCACTTAGGGTTAACCCCTTCATTCCTTTATGCTCTAAAGTAAACATTCCAAGCTCTAGAGAACGAATAGCCTTTAGAAATGCCTGCTCAAAGGTGGAGCCTATAGCCATAACCTCACCAGTGGCCATCATTTTAGTGCCAAGACGTCTATTTGCCGTGGTAAACTTGTCAAAGGGCCACTTAGGTATTTTTATCACAACATAATCTAAGGAAGGCTCAAAGCAGGCATAGGTTTGCTTTGTTATAGCATTTTGAATTTCATCTAAAGAGTAGCCAAGGGCAATCTTAGCAGCAACCTTTGCTATGGGGTAGCCTGTTGCCTTTGAGGCTAGAGCTGAAGAACGACTTACTCTGGGATTTATCTCTATGACTCCATACTGGAAGCTATGAGGATTTAAGGCCAGCTGAACATTACAGCCTCCTTCTATGCCTATAGCATCAATTATTTCTAAGGATGCACTTCTTAAGAGCTGATACTCCTTATCCGATAGGGTCTGACTGGGTGCAACTACTATACTATCTCCTGTATGAATTCCTACAGGATCTATATTTTCCATATTGCATACGGTGATGCAGTTACCTTTAGAATCCCTCATTACCTCATACTCTATTTCCTTCCAGCCCTTAACGCTCTTTTCTAGGAGAACCTGTCCGATGCTGCTCAGCTGAAGCCCCAGCTCCAAGATCTCCATAAGCTCCTCTTGATTATTTGCTATACCTCCACCGGTTCCTCCCAAGGTGTAGGCAGGTCTTACAATCACCGGATAGCCTATCTTTTCTGCAAAGTCTACTCCTTCCTCTAAGGTATTGACTATTTCACTTTCTATGCAAGGCTGTCCTATCTTTTTCATCTCTGCTCTAAATAGCTCTCTGTCTTCACCTTTTTTAATGGCATCTATAGGTGTACCTATTACCTTCACATTGTATTTATCCAGTATTCCTTTTTCATAAAGCTCCACAGCTAGATTTAGGCCCGTCTGTCCACCCATACCTGCGAGAATGCTGTCAGGTCTTTCCTTTTCTATTATCCTTTCCGCAAACTCTACAGTTAATGGCTCTATATATATCCTATGGGCAACCTCTTTATCCGTCATGATTGTTGCGGGATTGCTATTTATTAATACTACCTCTATCCCTTCCTCTTTAAGAGCTTCACAAGCTTGAGTTCCTGAATAGTCAAATTCTGCTGCCTGGCCAATTACTATAGGTCCAGATCCGATAACCAGAGTCTTTTTTATATTTTTATTTAAAGGCATATTTTTTCCCTCCTAGTTCCAGAAATTCATCGAATATGCTGTTAATATCTCCAGGACCAGGACAGGCCTCTGGATGAAACTGAACAGTATATATAGGAAGCTTCTTATGCTTCATTCCTTCAACAGTCCCATCATTCATGCTTATGTGTGTTACTTCCATATCCTCAGGAAGCTTATCCACATAATATCCATGGTTTTGCGAGGTTATATAAACCTTATCCTCCTTAATGGCTTTAACTGGATGGTTGCAGCCTCTATGTCCAAATTTCAATTTAGAGGTTGATCCTCCTAAAGCTAAGGCCATAAGCTGATGTCCAAGGCATATTCCTCCTATAGGCTTTTTACCCACAAGCTTTTGTAAGTTGTCCACAACATCTCTCAAATCCTCTGGATTTCCAGGACCATTAGATAAAAATACAAGATCAGGATTTAAAGCTAATATTTCCTCAGCCTCTGTACCTGCAGGCACCACAGTTATTTTGCAGCCTCTCCTTTTAAAGGATCTTATTATATTTTCCTTTGCTCCAAAGTCTATGAGGGCCACATGCTTTCCTGTACCCTGAATAGTATAGCTTTTAGAGGTGGTTACCTCCATCACTGCTTTAGAGTTATCAAAAGCTTTAATTTTTGCTTTCATCTCTTCCTCTGAAAGATTTTCCGTGGTTATAATTCCTCTCATGGTTCCATTACTTCTAAGAAGCTTCGTAAGAGCTCTCGTATCAATACCTTCTAGAGCGACTATTTTATTGTTTTTTAAATAATCCTCAAGGCTAAATTCACATCTGAAGTTCCCAGGATAATCACAAGCCTCTCTCACAATAAATCCTCTTACCTTTGAGCTTCCACTTTCGCCATCCTCTAAATTTATACCATAATTCCCGATGAGTGGATAAGTCATCACTACCATCTGTCCATAGTAGGACGGGTCCGTAAGGACCTCTTGATATCCAGTCATCCCAGTATTGAAT
>JAEXSY010000015.1 GCA_023440105.1 Bacillota bacterium | reverse complement strand
ATATAAACATCGTCGTGATACCATCTCCGCAGCACTGACTAAGCTTCCTGGCGTAAAGGCTTCCGATCCTAAAGGTGCCTTCTATGTAATGGCAAGCCTTCCTGTTGATGACGCAGAAAAATTTGCTATCTGGACTTTGGAAAACTTCGACATTGACGGCGAAACCGTTATGTTCGCTCCTGGCAACGGCTTCTACAGCAGCCCTGAGCATGGTGTAAACGAAGCACGCCTTGCTTATGTTCTGAACTGCCAAGATTTGGAAAAAGCAATCTACATTCTGGGCGAGGCTTTGAAGGCATATCCCGGCAGAAAATAAAAAGTAAATACTCTAATAAAAATCAAACCTCCAACTGACTTAGTTTTCCACTAAGCGTTGGAGGTTTTTTATGATTTAGTAGGAAACAATATTTTCAGCAGAAGATGTATATGGATCAAAAATATCGTCGCTTGGATAAGTGAAAATACAAAAATCTAATGGGGACATTCTTTCTCTGATAGCGTCATCATTTTTTTGATTTATACTTTTGTAATCAATATTATTATTTCCCAAAAGCACCACTACAGGACGAATCACCAATGATGTTTCAATTTTCGTATCAGTATTCATAAAGGTTAACTTGACCTCACTACTCTTATTATTATAAGCAGTATACCAATCATATTCTGCTCCATTCATATTCTTAGTAGGAATGTCATTAACAGCCGTAATACGATATTTATTCTTTTCTGCATTGCCGCCTGTTTTCTTCGCTAGAATTGCTGCTAAATCAGTGTTAATTACTTTATCAATTCTAATGTTATTAAAATCATAAGGTTTATATTTTTTCAACTCAAAACCATATAATGGTAGTCCGTATAATTCTTGATAAGTATACTTGATAGTATCAAATGTATGATATATTGTAGTTGAATTATTCTCTTTAAAAGTTCTTAATGATGGATAACCATTATTATTTCTAACGCTAAGTACTGGAACATAATTCAAATAAGTTCCCTTATCATTTTCAACAAACCAAATAAAATTTCGTCCGTATGCTTGTCCCCTATACTCGAGTGTTTTATAACCCAATAATTTTCTAACGTCATCTTGAGCATAATCGCAAATGAAATAATTATAATCAATTTCGCCATTTTTCTTATGTACATTTAGATTATAGCAAAAACGTTCTTTTACCTCTTCATAGGTTTTACCCGCAAAAAATACAGTGAAGTATGGTTGTTTATAATATAATTCATCAGAATGATAATTGAAACTCATAATATTTTTTAAGGACAGCTGCTTTTGCTCCTGTAATTGAGTATGGCTATAGTTTGCTATATCCAAAACTTGCTGGATATTGATTCTTCTATCTTCTTTTTTAAATGTTTCACCATTATTGTCATGGAAAACAAGATTAACAAAAGCAAATCCATTCTCGCCATTCATGATTTGAGCCCAATCAGTCGGATTATACTTAAACCACTTGCTTACCCTATTTTCAGAAATAATAAAATCATTATCTATTTTAACTTCTTCTAAGGCAAACTTTATATTTTGTTTAGGAACAACAACATCTACTTTACTATATTCTCGATTCGTTAATATATGAACTAACATATGGTCCTTATCATCATAATTGACAATACGCTGAAATTCAATATATGAATCCGTACCACTATCAAATAATACCATTTTATAATTGTCCCGAACTACAAAAATATCCGTATTTCCTCTTTGCGTGCAAAAATACTCTGCGTAGCAAACTAATGGAAACATTAACATGAAGCATACTAGTAGCAATAACTTTTTCATAATAATCTACACCTCATTTCATAAATATTCTTGTAATCATATTATATCACTTTAAATAGACTATTCAATATAGAATTAATAAAACATCAATATCCGAAGCACCAAAATTTCAATAATAATACTAACATATTATGTATCTTACTCTCTTGTACTTAGCTTGCCTATGCTGTATAGTAAGTACTGAGTATTACACTTAGATAAAATTACTATACATTAGGAGAACCAATGTATTCCACAACTAAAACATATCTTATTCTATTCGCTGGTGTTTTCG
Source organism: Bacillota bacterium (assembly GCA_023440105.1). GTDB lineage: Bacteria > Bacillota > Clostridia > Clostridiales > Clostridiaceae > JAEXZL01. The sequence goes on along the minus strand of JAEXSY010000015.1, from coordinate 1,140 downwards.
CATTATCAACTTCAGCAATTTTTGTTAAACTAGCAGATGCACCTTCAACCGTCATCGCCTTTTACAGACTTCTTATTGCAGGTCTCATACTACTCCCCTGCTTACTCACAAGCACAAACAGTCGCAATGAAGCAAACGCCTTATCTATACTGCAATGGAAGCAAATCACAGCAGCCGGATTATTTTTAGCCCTACACTATGTGCTTTGGTTTGAATCCCTTAATTATACATCCATTGCTAGCTCTACTATGATTGTCTGCCTGCAGCCACTATTTTCATTAGCCTTGGACCGCTTAATAAGCAATAAAAATATCACTAAAAATGCAATTCTAGGTTGTACCGTTTCTCTTATTGGCTGTGCCATAATAGGTTGGGGAGACTTTCAAATCAGCGGGCAAAGCCTTTGGGGCGATATTTTAGCTTTTATTGCCGGAGGAGTCATAGCTCTATATTTTTTTGTAGGCGAAACAGTACGTAAGGAAATATCTGCTGTAACCTACTCAGTCCTTAGCTATTTAATAAGTGCCCTAGTTCTTATGGTCTATATAGTTTTGATGAACACCTCCTTTATAGGCTATTCTCATAGTACCTGGCAAGCGTTCGTAGGTCTTGCTTTAATTTCTACCATTGGTGGCCAGTTCGTTTTTAATCTACTGCTTAAAAATGTTCCCGCATCAGCAGTTACTATGGCCATTTTAGGCGAACCAATTGGTACCTGCATTCTTGCATTTTTTATTCTTCACGAGACCATTTCCATGCAGCAATTCATAGGCATGGTTATAATCATGCTTGGCATGACAATATATTTTTACAAAAAGAAAATGTAAAATTTACTTTAAAATACTATTTTACATAGAATATTCTTTTTCAATTTCCAATTTTTAGCTTTATGGTCTACACTATTCATACTATCTGCAAACACAAAAACGCCCGTCCCCACCATTCAGATGGGAACGGGCGTAAGCTTTTAATTTTAGTATCTTATTCCTTTACTTCGTTTTCCACACGGGACAGAATGAAGCACAGGTCAGACAAACGGTTCAGGCAAATCAGCACGTTGTTGTTAACGGGCTCAGTTTCTGCCAAACGCAGCAGGCAGCGCTCTGCACGACGAGTAGTAGTGCGGGCAATATCCAATGC